>JAUNHO010000165.1 GCA_030523905.1 Bergeyella zoohelcum | reverse complement strand
AATTATCGGGATTTCTCTCTTGCCAATGGTTTGGGAGTTTATCAATGCGAAATTCATAAAAAAAGATTAGAATTATTATAAAATCAAAAAAATAAAAATATGAAAAAGTTAGTTGTATTAAGCGGTATTTTGCTCGGAGGATTTTGGGCAACTGCACAAGTGAAAAATAATAACAAAAAACAGCCTGTGATGAAACAATCAGACACGATTTCGACGGAAGATTTGAAGAAATTTCTTACAAGAAATAAAATGAGCGTAGAGGAGCTGAAAGCAGAGGCAAAAAAGCGTGGAATACCTTATCGCATTGAGAAAAAAGGCAGTGTTTCCGAGCTTCAAGGCTTTGATAAAAAGGGTATGCCAATCTATTATACCACTTATAATCAGCCAAATAAAATGACGGAAATACCTGTAACTACGCCTAAAATAGAGAAAAAATCTTGCAAAGAAAAACTCACAGAACACTAAAATGAAGAAAGTATTTTACCTAAAAACCTGTGGGACGAATAAAAAAATAATGGCAGGGAAAGACCTTTCGGATTGGGAGCATAGAGAGATAAAATCCCAGCCGATTACAGAGGAAGAATTGCAGGAAATGTACCAAAAAACCAAGTCTTACGAGGCATTGTTTTCCAAAAAATCCACACAGATAAAGGCGAGAAATATAGACCTGAAAACCCTTGCGGAGGAGGATTTCAAAGCGTTGATTTTGGAGCATTATAGTTTCCTCAAACGCCCAGTTTTCATCACCGATGATGAAATTTTTGTAGGAAATGACAAGCAAAATCTGGCACTTTTGGAACAATATTTTGAGGAAAAATAAATTTCAGGCGGTTAAATTGATAAAAATCATTAAATTTGCTCAATGCACGAACAGGTAGTTTTAGTTACAGAAAAAGATGAATTTTTAGGGTTGATGGATAAGCAGGAAGCCCACGAAAAAGGCTTACTTCATAGGGCTTTTTCGGTATTTCTTTTCAATAAAAAGGGCGAAATGCTATTGCAAAAAAGAGCTTCTACGAAGTATCATTCGCCTAACCAATGGACGAATGCCTGTTGCTCTCACCCACGAAATGGCGAAAATTATCACCAAGCGGCATTGCGAAGGTTACAAGAAGAGCTGGGGATTTCCTGCGATTTGGAAGAAAAATTTCATTTCATCTATAAGGCAGATGTAGGCGGTGGGCTTTGGGAACACGAGCTGGATTATGTTTTTGTAGGCGAATACGAGGGCGATTTTCAGCTTAACCCGAATGAAGTGGCAGAGATAAGGTATATCAATTTGCAAGATTTGGAGCAAGAGATTTTAGAAAATCCTCAAAATTTCACCGAATGGTTTAAGATTATCTTAAAAGAATATCAACAATTTATAAAATAAAATAACAATGAACAAAGCAACAAAATTAT
The DNA here is from genome assembly GCA_030523905.1 of Bergeyella zoohelcum. Classification (GTDB taxonomy): domain Bacteria; phylum Bacteroidota; class Bacteroidia; order Flavobacteriales; family Weeksellaceae; genus JAUNHO01. The sequence continues at coordinate 1,891 of JAUNHO010000165.1, read as the reverse complement.
TAGCATCGCTACTACTTACATTATCATTGAGTAGTTGCACCGTGATGAAAGTTTCAGAAAGAAAATCAGATGGTTATTTTTCATCAGTAAAACAAGCATCAACTATAAAATCTGAAAAAATAGATTTAGATGCCAATAAAAAACTTCTAATCGTTCCCGATGTTGATGATGATTTTATTAAAGGAATGGTGAAGAATATAGGGTATTTTGATGAAGTGATAACTTTTGATGAACTAGAGAAGGAAATCATCAAAAATAATAAAACTGAAGAAGTAGGAGATATGAAAGGAAAAGTAGGGCTTCATAATATCTCTAAAAAGTATAAAAAGTTCTACTATATTACTTTAGCACAACCAAGTGATAAAAAACTTCAGTTAAAATTGGTTAACCCTGAAACTACGGATGAGTTATTTATAGCAGAAACAACATTTGACCTTGTTTGGAGTGGTGTGAATGATGCTAATACATTCAATCCGTTATTTAATGAACTTATTAAATATATAGAAAATAATTCTAAAATATATAAAAAATAACAATGAACAAAACAGCGTTATACAACAAGCACATTGCTTTGGGGGCAAAAATGGTGCCGTTCGCAGGGTTTGAAATGCCTGTGCAATATTCTGGACTTACGGAAGAACACTTCGCCGTGAGAGAAAAAGTAGGGATTTTTGATGTCTCTCATATGGGGCAATTCTTCGTGGAAGGAGCTAATGCAAAGGAACTTTTGCAATATGTAACGACCAATAATGTAGCGTCTTTGGTAGATGGAAAGGCCCAATACTCTTGCCTTCCGAACGAAAATGGAGGGATTGTAGATGACCTTATTATCTATAAAATCGCCGATGAAAAATATTTCGTGGTGGTAAATGCAGCGAATATTGAGAAAGATTGGAATCATATTTCCAAGTATAATGAGAAATTTGGTGCGAAGATGACCAATGTTTCCGATGAAATGTCGCTCATCGCAATTCAAGGGCCAAAGGCACTGGATACCCTACAAAAACTCACTTCGGTGAATTTATCAGAAATTCCGTATTATCATTTCGCTATCGGTAATGTTTCTGATGTTCAGGAGGTTATTATCTCCAATACAGGCTATACAGGTAGTGGAGGTTTTGAAATTTACATTAAAAACGAAGATGCAGAGAAACTTTGGGACGCGGTTTTAAAGGCAGGAGAGGAGTTCGGTCTATTGCCTTGCGGACTTGGGGCGAGAGATACTTTGAGATTAGAAAAAGGTTTCTGCCTTTACGGAAATGATATAGATGATACCACTTCGCCAATAGAGGCTGGGCTGGGCTGGATTACAAAATTTGATAAAGATTTCGTATCCAAAGCGACTTTTGAAAAGCAAAAAGCAGAGGGAGTTAGCCGAAAACTAGTAGGTTTTGAAATGGTGGATAGAGGTATCCCAAGACACGATTATCCTGTGGTAGATGCCGAAGGAAATATTATAGGAAAAGTAACTTCTGGTACAAGTAGCCCAATGCTGAAAAACGGAATAGGCATTGCATATGTAGATGCTCCGCATAATAAACTAGGTTCGGAGATTTTTATTCAAATCAGAAATAAAAATTTGGCAGCAAAAGTGGTAAAAATGCCATTTGTATAAAAAGTAAATTTTTCATTAAATGCTTTGCTAAGGTTTTCGTGCCTTGGCAAAGTTTTTTATTGGGATTATTGGTTGGAAAATCTTATTTTTGCGAAAATAAAAACTTTATGGAAAGTTGTAAAAATTGCCAAAATAATTGTCACGAAAATGATAAATTTTGTTCTCAATGTGGTCAAAAAACAGGTACTCAACATATTGATTTTCACTTCCTTATTCACGAGATACAACACGGGATTTTCCATATAGATAGTGGTATTTTTTACACATTGAAGGAGC
>JAUNHO010000164.1 GCA_030523905.1 Bergeyella zoohelcum | reverse complement strand
GTTTCGTCTGAAAATCCATTATTTTTGAGTTCCAAAATGGCATTGGTGGAAGTATCAAACCGAGATTCTTCTGTTGCGATTTTGGTTCTGATGATGTCATCACTCAATCCAGCCTTTTTCATTTCAATTAAAGACTGATTGTTAATCACTTCTTGGGCTAAAACTCGTGCAGAAAGAAATAACATTGCACAGATAATGATTACTTTTTTCATTGTAATAACTTTTTTAGTTGAAATGCGGTGAAAATCTGAATGTTTTTCATTACTTATTCAGTTTTACTTCTCCTACCAATACGGCATCTTGCAATTGAATTTGGTATTTCTTTTTGCTGTATTCTGCTGTAATTATCCAATTATCATCGGTAAAATCCCAGCCTGTAACTTTCATTGTTTTACAAATAAGGTAATAGCACCTTCCTATCATTAGATAGTCTTTTTTTTGCGTTTTATTTTTTCAAGTTGTATCTTTGCAAACTTAATTTTTTTAATTATCAAAACAATAAAATCCGTAAATTTTAATGAAAACATCTGATTTTAATTTCAATCTACCTGCGGAACTTCTAGCGGAACACCCTTCCGAAAATAGAGATGAAGCAAGGCTAATGGTCATCAATAGAAAAACACAGACCATAGAGCATAAACTCTTCAAAGATGTCATTGATTATTTTGATGAAGGAGATTTGTTCGTTTTCAATAATACAAAAGTGTTCCCAGCGAGACTCTACGGAAAAAAGGATAAAACTAATGCTAAAATAGAGGTTTTCCTTTTGAGAGAGCTAGATAAAGAAACCCGTGTTTGGGATGTACTAGTAGACCCCGCTCGTAAAATTAGAATTGGGAATAAATTATACTTTACCGATGATGAATCTTTGGTAGCAGAAGTGATTGATAATACCACTTCCAGAGGTAGAACATTGAGGTTTTTAGAAAATGGAAGTTATGAAGAATATCGTCTTAAATTAAAGGAATTGGGGCAAACTCCACTTCCGAAATACATTAAAAGAGAGGTAGAGCCAGAAGATGCAGAGCGATACCAAACCATCTACGCAAAACACGAGGGAGCAGTGGCAGCACCTACCGCAGGACTTCATTTTTCTAAACATCTGATGAAGAGATTAGAAATCAAAGGGATTGATTTTGCGGAAGTTACGCTCCATGTAGGTTTGGGAACATTCAACCCGATAGAGGTAGAAGAGCCTTCAAGACACAAAATGGAAAGCGAAGAGGTGATAATAGACCAAACCAATGCAGATATAATCAACAAGGCAGCGGAAGAAAATCGTAGAATTTGTGCCGTAGGAACTACCACAATGAGGACTTTGGAAACCTGTGTTTCATCTAATAAAAGGGTAGGGCCATACCACGGATGGACGAACAAATTCATCTATCCACCGTATGATTTTGGTGTAGCTAATGCAATGATTACCAACTTCCACACACCGAAATCTACTTTAATAATGATGATTGCAGCATTTGCAGGGAAGGATTTTATAATGCACGCCTACGAAGAAGCGATAAAAGAAAAATATAAATTCTACTCCTACGGAGATGCAATGCTAATCTTGTAATAATCAACATACAGAAAGGTAAAAGAATCAAGGCTTTTACCTTTCATTCATATAAAAAAGATTGGTTTTTTGCTCTTTTGCATTAAAACTAAAAATAAGGAAGAGAAACATTATCTCAATTTCTTTTGGGCGAAACTTCCCAGGCACTTCGGAGATTAGAAACCATTTGAATTGAGATTTCCCAAGATGTTGAGAGATTACAAATCAAGTGAAATTAAATCAACTGCAATGTAGTTTGATTACAATCTGTTTCGGCAAGACTTCTGGCGATTGTGTTTGATTACAAATCAAGTGAAATTAAATCAACTGCAATGTAGTTTGGTTACAATCTGTTTCGGCAAGACTTCTGACGATTGTAGTTGATTACAAAACAAATGGATTGAGACTTTCGCTGTGTAATTTTGGTGAGATTTTACCCAAAAATTAGCTTTAATATCATTAAATAATACGAATATCAATTAATGAAAGATATTAGAACATTAAGTTTAGACCAACTCAAAGAGTATTTTGTTTCTTTGGGAGAGAAGCCCTTTCGTGCCAAGCAAGTTTATGATTGGCTTTGGTCTAAAAACCTTCATTCCATCGATGAAATGACGAATCTTTCCAAGGATTTGCGTCAAAAAATCTCGGAAGAATATATCATCAATCCTATTTCGGTAGATGTATTGCAAAAATCTACTGATGGCACCATAAAAAACGGCGTAAAACTCCACGATGGTCTGATGGTAGAGAGCGTCCTAATCCCTACCGAAACGCGTACTACGGCGTGTGTCTCTTCGCAGGTGGGTTGCTCGCTCAATTGTGAATTTTGTGCAACGGCAAAACTCAAAAGAATGCGAAATTTGGAGGTGGCAGAAATCATAGATCAAGTGGCTTTGATTGATAGACAGAGCCGTTTGTATTTTGACCGACCGCTCTCCAATATCGTATTTATGGGGATGGGCGAGCCGATGATGAATTACAAAAATGTGGTAGATGCCATTCGGAAAATCACACAGCCCGATGGTTTAGGGATGTCGCCACGCCGCATCACGGTTTCTACATCGGGGATTCCGAAGATGATAAAAATGCTTGCCGATGAGGATTTGAAAGTAAAATTAGCTCTGTCTCTACATTCCGCTGTGGAGAAAACTCGTAATGAAATTATGCCGTTTTCATCAAAATTTCCATTGGACGAAATTATGGAATCCTTGCAGTATTGGTATCAGAAAACAGGTTCTACTATTACCTTTGAATACTGCGTTTGGAAAGGCATTAATGACAAAGACGAAGACATAAAAGCATTGATAAAATATTGTAGAAAAGTACCTTCAAAGGTCAATTTGATACAATACAACCCAATAGGCGAAGGGAAATACGACCATAGAAGCATCGCTACGGAGGAGAAATATGTGAGCGAACTCAGCAAAGCAGGGATAACCGTAATGGTAAGGCGTAGCCGTGGCGGAGATATAGATGCAGCCTGTGGGCAATTGGCGAATAAAAATTAAAATTCTTATTTGTATTGAATAAAAATAATGTTTATCTTTGTCAAAAATTTAAAGCTTATGACAAAATATTTATTCACTTCGCTGTTTGCACTTTCGTTGGCAAATACATCATTGGCACAAACTTGTAGCCCAGTTGCAGAACTTAATGAGAATTTTAGCACTTTTGAGTCAGGTACTCTTCCACAAAACTGCTGGTCTTCTAATGAGGTGCGTCCAAGGGCTTATGTTGCTCCTAAATCTCATATT
>JAUNHO010000163.1:1431-3305 GCA_030523905.1 Bergeyella zoohelcum | reverse complement strand
AAAGACAAGGCGGTAGCAGAAGCCGAAGCAAAGAAACTCGGTGCAACCATAAAGAACTGATTTTTCCATTCCATTTGTTAGTTATTTTAAGACATTCGCCAGAGACCTCACAAGTCTTTGGCAATGTTTTGAAAACAGATTTTTTAATCTTGAAGTATGTATCAATTTTTACTTTTATTACTCCCCCTCGCCGTTCTTGCCAAAGACATAAGAGTGGGCAAAGACCAGCCCTACAAGACCATCACGGAGGCGATTGCCATTGCTGAAAACGGCGATAGAATCATCGTTGGGAAAGGCATCTATAAAGAGGGAAACATCAATATCAATAAATCGCTTACGCTCATCGGCGAAGGACGACCAATACTGGACGGAGAGATGAAACACGAAATCGTTTCGTTCAGAGCACCTCGCATTGTATTCAAAGGGTTCAAGCTTCGTAATTCGGGTTTCCACGCCGTAAAAAACATCGGTGCAATGAGGCTCCACGCCAGCCATAATTCCATCATAGAAAACAATATTTTTGAAAACAATTATTATGGTATTTTCATTCAAAGTAGCCACCAATGTCTTATTCAAAATAATACTTTCACCTCCAATAGAGGCAGTTCGGAAGAGTCCATTGGGAATGCCATTCACGGCTATTCTAGCAAAGAACTTTGGATAAAAAACAACCGAATGAGTGGGCATAAGGACGGAATTTACCTTGAAAAAATATCAAAATCCTACATCTATCACAATTATTCTAAAAAAAATAGACGCTATGGGCTGCATTTTATGCTATCTAACCAAAATGTCTTCATTGCCAATGTGTTTGATAACAATGCCGCTGGGGTTGCCGTGATGTATAGCGAAAAAGTGGATATGGTGCATAATAAATTCATCAATAACTGGGGCGATTCCATCTACGGACTTCTGCTGAAAGACATCTCGCACAGCAAAATAAAAAACAACTATTTCCATAGCAACACCACCGCCGTCTATGCCGATGGAGCCACCGAAATAGGCTTCTACAATAATGAATTTACGGACAATGGCTGGGGGCTGAAAATCAATGCTAACTGCCGAGAAAACACCCTGAACCACAACAATTTCATCAACAATACCTTTGATGTAAGTACCAATGGAACGCTGGTAATGAACCATTTCAAGCAGAACTATTGGGACAAATACGAGGGCTACGATTTGGATAAAAATCAGATAGGCGACGTGCCATTCCACCCACTGAGTTTGTACTCCGTATTGGTTCAGCAAAACGAATCGGTTATGTTGCTCTTCAAGACTTTCTTAATTGACCTTCTCGACAGGACGGAAAAAATAATCCCAAGCCTCACGCCAGAAAACTTCGTGGATAATGAACCCAAAATGAAACCCAACCCAACCTTTAACCAGCAATTAAAATGATTAAGATACAAAACCTTACGAAAAATTTCAACCGCTTTACGGCTCTCAACAATGTCTCTCTTGATTTCCAAACAGGCGAGGCAATCGCACTCATCGGCCCAAATGGTTGCGGTAAAACGACACTCATCAAATCTATTTTAGGACTGAATGTGATAGAGTCTGGCGATATTTCCGTACTCGGCGAAAGCGTGAAAGACGGCCACAAATACCGCGAAAACATCGGCTATATGCCACAGATAGGGCGTTACCCTGAAAATATGACCATAGGAGACACCCTGAAAATGATAAAAGAAACCCGCAAAGACCATAAAGAACCCCTAGACGAGGAACTTCTAGAAGCCTTTGAACTATCAAAAATTTATGATAAAAAAATGGGAAATCTCTCGGGAGGAACCACCCAAAAAGTAAGTGCGGTACTGGCGTTTATGTTCAGCCCTAGCATCATTATTCTAGATGAACCTACGGCAGGGCTA
>JAUNHO010000163.1:0-1421 GCA_030523905.1 Bergeyella zoohelcum | reverse complement strand
ACTGAAAAATAAAATCATAAAGGAACGCAACAAAGGCAAACTCATCATCATTACTTCTCACCTTTTGAGTGAGCTAGACGAGATTGTGAGCCAGATAGTCTTTATGAATGAAGGGAAAATCCTAGTGCATCAGTCCGTAGAAGAACTAAAAACACAAACTCACAGCCAAAAAATCTCCGAAGCCATCGTGAGTATTTTGAAACAAATGAAGAAGTAGTTTAATCTTAACTAAAAAAGCAATTAAAATGAACAAAATAGCAAAGTTTATCCTTTTTGATATACTGAAAAATAAAATCATTATTCTTTATACCATTCTATTATTTGTGATTTCTTGGGCTACATTGGGGCTAGAAAGCAACCCAACCAAAGCCACGCTCAGCCTACTGAATGTGGCACTTTTGGTAGTTCCACTAGTCAGCATTATTTTCTCTACCATTTATGTTTATAATAGCGGTCAGTTTATAGAATTACTACTGAGCCAGCCTGTTCCTCGTGCCAAGATTTGGTTCAATATATTTTTGGGGCTATCCGTGGCGTTAGTTTTGGCGTTTCTCATCGGTTGCGGTCTCCCAATTTTGATTTATTCTTCCATAGAAACAGGGCTTTCGCTCATCATTACAGGGATATTTTTGTCCATTATTTTTACTTCTCTGGCAATGCTTTCTGCTATTTTCAGTAGAGATAGAGCCAAAGGAATTGGTATCGCTATTTTCATTTGGCTGTTTTTTGCTATCATTTATGATTCTCTTTTATTAGTGATAATGTTCCAACTGGCAGACTACCCAATAGAAAACGCAATGGCAACGGCGGCGGCCATCAATCCCGTAGGATTATCTAGGATTTTTGTGCTTCTTCAGCTAGATGTAGCCGCTATGCTGGGGCAAACAGGAGCTATTTTTAAGCAGACTTTTGGCTCTGGCGGAGGTATGGGGCTTTCATTTATAATGCTCATTTTGTGGGCAATAGTTCCATTCGTTTGGTCATTGATGAAATTCAACAAAAAGGATTTGTAGATTTATCATTTCAATTTTGGCTCAATTTTTGAAGTAAAATAAACTCAATTAACCAAAAAAATAAATAAAATGAATGTAAAAACCATATTGGTATCAGGGCTTGCAATAGCAACCGTAGGGGCTACTTCTCAATCTTGTCTGGCTGTGGCTACTTCCAGCATTGGGCTTGGTATCATCAAAAAAGTATTATTGGGCGGTATCTCCAAAGGCACAAGTATTTTCAGTAACAAACAGGCATTTCTTGAAAATGATTTGATAGAAAAAGCCATTCCGCAGAATCTACAAGGGATTTATTCTACCCTCAACAAACTCTCTCCAAGCCTTATCACAAAGAGTAAAGATTATGTAGCACAGGCAGCGGCTTATACCGTAAATATCTCAGAACCAATACTTAAAAACGCTGTAAAT
>JAUNHO010000162.1:2067-3310 GCA_030523905.1 Bergeyella zoohelcum | reverse complement strand
ATACGCTCCGAAGCATAAGTCCCTAAGTAAGGCGTAAGCTCTTCAGCGGTAACTTCAATGGTTTTGAATGACGGAATTTTGTAATCTCTACCAAAAACAGCACTCAAAACGGCAATATCTATATCATTTGCATTGGTATTTATGGCATTATACACTTTTGAAAAATAAATATTATCCTCTGGAAAATAACCAATCATAGACGAAAAATCATCTATCTTTCCGCCGTGTCCAAATCCACTTTTTTTATAAAAAGGAAGCAACATCAGCCCATATCCGTAGCCGTCTTTTAGGTTTTTCATCTGTTCCAAAGACTCTTTTTTCAGCAGTTTGCCACCAAAAAGCCCTTTTGCAAACTTAATTAAGTCTTCTGTGGAAGAAACCATCGCTCCCGCCGAGTAAGCAGCGGACATATCGCCTTCAATAGACTTTATCCAAGTGTTATTTTGAAATTTGTATGAAAAACTTTCGTTGTCTTTGCTTCCGATTTTGCCTCCGTAGTAGGTGTTTTTTAGTTCCAAAGGCTTAATGATGAATTTTTCAACCAAATCTGAATACGATTTTTTGAAAACTTTTTCGGCAATTAGCCCCAAAAGGAAGAAATTAGAGTTGCTATACTCGTATTTGCTGTTCGGTTCAAAGTCCGATGGGTAAGATGCAATGTCTTGAAGGATTTCTTCAGCCGAAATGTTTCTGATATAGTTCTCTTCCTTGTGATATTTCTTGTCATCGGTGTAACTTGCGATGCCACTTCGGTTTTGTAGCAACATTTCAATGTTAATTTTATGGGCATTTTTGATATTTGGGAAGAATCTATCCAAAGTTTCGCTTAGTTTCAACTTTTTTTGCTCTACGGCTTTCAGAATTACAATCGCTGTAAAGGTTTTGGTGATAGAGCCAATTCTAAAACGCGTGTTTTGGGAGTTTTTTACCTTGTTTTCTACATCCGAAAAGCCAACCGAACGCTCATAAAGGGTTTTTCCGTCCTTTTCCAGCAAAATGCTTCCCATAAATTGATTGTTTTGCTCCATTACATCAAAGTAGGAGTCCAATTTTGCTTTGTCAAAACTCTGAGCATACACGCCGATGCTCATTACCGATACTAATGTTAGAAAAAATCGTTTCATTTTGTTGAATTTTTATTGTTTTTTGTTAATTTTTGTGGTTATTTTACCTATTTTAATGGTTATTTCGCTAATTTAAGATAGGGGTTAACCCCTTTTTATAGATATTTATTCAAAACCAT
>JAUNHO010000162.1:0-2057 GCA_030523905.1 Bergeyella zoohelcum | reverse complement strand
TTTGCTTATTTTAATAGTTACTTTGCTTATTTAAGTGGATAAAATTACATTTTTATTGTTTTTTAAGATAGAAATAGCCTTTTTAACCCCTTTTTATAGATTTTTATTCAAAACCATCTCAATCGCCTTTGGAAAAATGTCGTATTCCACCTTGTGGATTTTCTCGGCGAGAGTTTCAGGGGTGTCGGTATCCAAAACGGCAACCTTTCCTTGCAAAATTACTTCGCCTTCATCTATCCCAGCGGTTACAAAATGCACCGATGCACCACTTTCGGTCTCTTTGGCATCAATTACGGCTTTATGCACATTCATTCCCCACATTCCTTTGCCTCCGAACTTTGGCAAAAGCGATGGGTGAATGTTTATGATTTTCCCAGCCCATTTTTTGGTGAAATTTTCCGTAATTATGGACAAAAACCCAGCACAAACAATCAAATCGGTGTCGTTTGGCAGTATATTGTCTAAATTTTCGCAAAAATCTTTGCCTCTTTTAATGAGTTTATGCGGAATATTATGATTTTCGGCTCTTTTTAGGGCGAAACAATCGCGGTCGGCAACTACAAGTGTGATTTTTGCATTGCTAATTTCGCCTTTGTTTATACATTCTATGATTCTTTCAAGGTTGGTGCCACTACCAGAGGCGAGGACTACTATGTTTTTCATATGAGTTGATTTGAAAATGTTATAAAAGGGTAATTTAATAATACATTAATAATGAAACAATGATTACTAAATTACCCCTATATTATTAAGTTATTGAGAAGCAAAATTATAGCCTACTCCTATTTGGAAGAAGTTATTTTTCATAGTTTGTCCGCTTTCTCTCACGAGATTGCTTAGCCCTATGTTATATCTTGCCTCTGCGAAAAAAACTTTTGTAATTTTATATTCAGCACCTAAAAAGTAAGAGTGATTGGCTTTTTTGAAATTAGAAAACTCTACATCTTCGCCGTTTTGCTTACCGAGAGCCCTCGTTGTAAAACCTAGATTAACCCCACTTAATAGACTTAATTTTTCTTTTATGGGATAAAATTTCACTCCCAACGGAAAGTATAAAGAGGTAAGATGCAATCTAGAATTTTGCCCATTGATGATAAGATTTTCTCCACCTAGCCCAGCCATACCAAACTCACCTTGTAGCGAAAGATAAGGGTTGATATGATATTCTAATGGTGCGGAGATATATACGCTGGATTTTGCATCAAATGTTTCGCTCATTCCTTGTTCAGAGAATTTTAAGGTAGAATTCACATAGCCTAGCTTAAACCCTAATTCTAGTTTTTGTGCCTGACCAAAACCAAACACAAAAAGTGCTAATATTCCTAGTTTTTTCATTGTTTTATAATTTTTTGTTATCAATTAATATTTATCATTTAACTTTTAATAAATTTCCCTAAACTTTCTAGGAGTTGTGGGCGGTCTTCTAGGGCGATTTTTGCCACGCGATAGAATTTATTTACCCATTTTTCAAGCTCGGCAAAGGCTTTATTTTTGTCTTTGGTGGCTTGTTGACTCTCGCCTTTTTCTGCCAAATAAGTGGCATAATCTTTTTCTACTTGGGTAAGATTTGCCAACTGCTGGGTAATATTTTCGGCGGTTATTTTTAGGGTTGCCACGGCGGTTTTTAGGGTTTCGGTGGTGTTCAAAACGCTATAAAACTCTTTCATTTCTTGTATAGAAGTGGCGATTATTTTACTGGCTTTGCCTTTTAGTTTTAGGGTTTGCAGGGCTTGTGGGTCTTCATCAAAGACGATACGAGCTTTCTTGCGATGTGTGATATACGCCTCCAATGTCTGCTCGTATTTTTGCTGATAGGTTTTAGTTGCCGAAACCTCTTCACGCGTTTGGGTAAGGTTATTATTATAGGCGTTTTGGGCGGTGGTAAATAGGGTTTTACCTTCGGAGATTTTCGTCTCATCGTAGCCATATTCGGCAAGTTCGGTTTTTAGGTCAAGGTTTTTGCCGAGATTTTCAAACATTGCTCCGTAGTTTTGGAGCATTTTTTCTTGTGATAAGTAATACGATTTCATTTTCTTATTAATTTTATGGATTTTTAT
>JAUNHO010000161.1 GCA_030523905.1 Bergeyella zoohelcum | reverse complement strand
CATCTGCTACAACAAATCACTCATCTGCTAGACGGATTTTATAATCTGCTACCTAAAATTGAGTAACGGCTACCCCAAATCGGATGTCTGCTACTTAAAATTGGTCATCTGCTCATTAAAATCGCTTAACGGCTAATGATTTTTTTATTTTTGGAGCTTACACGCCTCCATCATCTCGATAAATTCATCGAAGAGATAGTTGGCATCTTCTGGCCCTGGGCTTGCTTCTGGGTGGTACTGCACGGAGAAACAAGGGTATTTCTTATGCCTTACCCCTTCATTAGTTCTATCGTTTAGGGCGATGTGGGTTTCCTCTAAATCGGTATTTTTCAAGCTCTCTTGGTCAATGGCATAGCCGTGATTTTGGGAGGTAATGGCTACTTTATTGGTGCGTACATCCAGCACAGGGTGATTACCACCACGATGCCCAAATTTCAGTTTATAAGTCTTCGCTCCACACGCCAGACCTACCACCTGATGCCCCATACAAATCCCAAAAATAGGTACTTTGCCGAGTAAATTTCTCACCGTTTCGTGAGCGTGAGGAACATCTTGTGGATCGCCCGGCCCATTGGAAAGCATTATTCCATCTGGGTTCATCAGTAGGATTTCCTCCGCTGTGGTATCGTGAGAGACTACCGTAATATCGCAATTTCTTTGGGACAATTCACGGATGATTCCGAGCTTCGCACCGAAGTCCATCAGCACCACTTTTAAGCCTCTACCAGGGTTGGCATAAGGGGTTTTGGTGGAAACTTTGGCAATTTGATCAGTAGGGAAAGGTTTTGTTTTAAGTTCCTCTACCACGCTTTGTTCATCGGCATTAGCATCTACTATTTTACCTTTTACTACGCCTTTATCACGGAGGATTCTAGTGAGTTTTCTGGTGTCAATTCCTGAAATTCCTGATAGGTTTTTCTTTTTGAACAATTCATCTAGGGAAATCTGCGTACGGAAGTTGGACGGAAAATCGCACAATTCCTTCACAATAAGCCCTTTGATGGCAGGTTCTATGCTTTCGTAATCGTCTCTATTGATACCGTAATTCCCGATGAGCGGGTAAGTCATACATACCAATTGGTCGCAATAAGATGGATCTGAAATCAGCTCCTGATAGCCTGTCATTCCAGTATTAAAGACCACCTCGCCAGTGGTATCTGCATCTGCTCCGAAGCCTGTTCCGTAAAAAACTTCGCCTGTTTCTAGTATTAATTTTTTATTCATCTTCTATTTATAAAATTGAATTATTATATCAATTATTTTTCATCTTTATCCAAACTTTACTCCCTTTTTTTCTAGAGCGTCTTTAATGATTGCCATTCTGGCGAAAACTCCGTTTTCCATTTGTTTGAAAATCCTTGATTTTGGGCTTTCTACCAAATCGCTATCTATTTCCACACCTCTATTGATAGGAGCTGGGTGCATAATAATGGCGTTGGGTTTCATTCTTTTTTCTCGCTCTTTGGTTAGCCCATATTTAGTAAGATATTCGTGGGCGTTGAGCTGCATTTTATCCGTATGTCTTTCGTGCTGTATGCGGAGTAGCATAAGGACATCTACCTCTGGGATAAGATAATCAAGACTTCGGTAGGTGCCATTCATCATTTCCCCTTGACCGAACCATTTTTCTGGCCCTGAAAAATAGACCTTTGCACCTAATCTTCGGAGGGCTTCGGCATCAGAATTGGCAACACGGCTGTGTTTTACATCGCCTACAATACCCACCGTAAGCCCATCAAACTTACCAAATTCCTGATAAATGGTCATAAGGTCTAATATACTCTGACTTGGGTGTTGCCCTGTACCATCACCACCATTGACGATAGGGATATTAATGTTTTTTAGCCCTTTATAATAAGCGTTTTCTTTATGGCGAATGACCACCAAATTGATACCTATACTCTCCAAAGTTTTCACGGTATCATAGAGGGTTTCGCCTTTATTAACGGAACTTGTACTGGCATCAAATGGCACTACACTAAGCCCCAATTTTCGCTCGGCTACATCAAAACTGGTTTTCGTTCTGGTGCTATCTTCAAAGAAAAGATTAGAAACAAAAACCTCCTGCTGAGCCTTACAGATTTTCCCTTTTGATAGTTCTATTGCAGAGTCTAAAATCTGCATTAGTTCATTTTTGTTCAGTTGTCCTATCTCTAACATTGGTCTTGATTTTACAAATTAAAAAAACGAAGTCCCTAGTAAAAAGAACTTCGCTAATAAAAATAAATACCATTATCGTCGGCAACGCCGCCTAAAAATACATTATCTAAAAAAATATTTTTCGTAGTTTCCATTGGTGGCAAAGATAAAAACTTTATCCGAAATAGAAAAGTTTTTGGTGAAATTATTTTATGCTTTTAATCATTGAAGTAATAATTAATGTTTTCTACCTCTAACCTAGCAAAAAAGAGAAGCAAAAGCCTCTCTTTTTCAGATATTTATATGTTTTAAGAATGGATAGCAATTTTTGCCGTAGCATCTAGTGCCGCCTCCTTAATTGCCTCTGCAAAAGTAGGGTGTGCGTGGGACATTCTTGCTATATCCTCGGCACTTGCACGGAACTCCATCGCTGTAACCGCCGCTGCAATCATATCCGCTGCTCTGGCACCTATCATATGTACGCCAAGCACCTCGTCGGTTTTTTCATCGGCAATGATTTTGATGAAACCATCTATATCGCCAGAAGCACGGCTTCTTCCCAAAGCTCTCATAGGGAAACTTCCTACTTTTATGGCTACGCCTTCAGCTTTCAGTTGCTCCTCGGTTTTGCCTACACCTGCCACTTCTGGCCAAGTATATACCACCCCTGGGATTAGGTTATAATTGATATGCGGTTTTTGCCCTGCTAGTTGCTCTGCCACCAAAACACCTTCCTCTGATGCCTTGTGGGCCAACATTGGTCCTGCCACCACATCGCCTATCGCATAGATATTAGAAACATTGGTTTGCAAGTGGTCATTCACTTTTACTCTTCCTCTTTCGTCTAGCTCTACACCAGCGTTTTCTAGTCCTAAACCATCGGTATAAGGTCTTCTTCCTACGGAAACTAAAACATAATCTCCTTCAAATATTACCTCTTCTCCTTTTTTATCTTTTGCTGTAACTTTCACGCTGTCGCCATTTCTTTCCACGCCTGAAACTGCGGTAGAAAGGCTGAATTTCATTCCTTGTTTTTTGAGTACTTTTTGCAATTCTTTGCTCAGTGCTCCGTCCATACCTGGGATTATCTTATCCAAATATTCCACCACGGTAACTTCCGCACCTAAACGAAGATAAACAGAACCTAGCTCCAAACCGATGACACCTCCACCGATTACGATAAGTTTTTTAGGG
>JAUNHO010000160.1 GCA_030523905.1 Bergeyella zoohelcum | reverse complement strand
ACAATACTTGTTGTTTTGGTTACTCTCTTTTGGGGTTTCTACTTTACTTTACAAACATTTTGAAATTCCCACCACTAAACTACGAGATAAATTCACTAAAAAATAAAAAATATTATGATAATAGGCAACGGACTTATCGCTTCGCTTTTTAAGGATTATGACCGAGAGGATACCATTTTCTTTGCCTCTGGCGTGTCTAATTCTTTGGAAACCGATAAAAACCAGTTTCTCCGCGAGGAAAACCTCATCAGGAACACCATCAAGGAAAACCCAGACCAGTTTTTCATCTATTTTTCTACTTGTAGCATCTACGATTCTTCCAAGACGGATAGCCCGTATGTATTGCACAAACTGAAAATGGAGCAAATCATCGCGGAACTTTGCCCCAAATACCTCATTCTCCGTGTGAGTAATGTGGTGGGCAATGGCGGAAACCCCAATCTACTGATGAACTATTTGGTGCGTTCGGTAAGGAATAATGAGCAAATCAATGTGCATACCAAGGCAACCCGAAACCTAATAGATGCCGATGATGTGCGTGGGCTGGTCTTTTATCTTTTGGAAAAAGGCGTGAGCAACAAAATCATCAACCTCGCCTACCCTACCAATTATTCCATCATTGAGATTTTGGAAATCATAGAGCATTTCTTTGCCGTGAAACTCAATCTCAATCTCATCAAAAGTGGCTCTGGCTATGACATTAGCATTGCCGATATAGACGGCTATTTCACCAATAGAAATAAAGAAACCTACCTTACCAATATCTTGGAAAAATATTACAAGGATTAGATTATAGTCTCTTTTCTCAAAACCTATCACCCCAATCAATAAAGGTGTTTTTAGGTGTTTTAGATTTTCATTTAGGTTGTTTTGAGAAGTATTTAGGTTACTTTAAGGAGTGTTTAGGTAGATTAACGATATTTTTAGGTGGATTTGAAGAGCGTTTAGGTCTGCTAGTGATATTTTTGGGTAATGATGTTAAAATTTTAGGTCTTTGACCTAAACGATTGGCAAAAGAACGCAAAGATTTAGCAAAAAGACGCAAAATTTTAGGTTCTTGACCTAAACGGAAAGCTAAACAACCTAAAAATATCTCAAAACAACCTAAATAAAGGATAAAAAAACGGAAAACATCTTCCTAAAAAAGCCATAAAAAAACCTCCAATAATTTTGGAGGCTTTTTTTATTTTAATTGATATTATAGAGAAACTCTCTTGAACGCTGTGATTTCCACATCACCGAAAGACTTCACATAGTCTGCTACTTTTTTGCTATCATCTTTGATGAAGTTTTGGTCTAGCAACGCCTTCTCTTGGTCTAGCGAAGTATTATCACTGATGAATCTTTGGATTTTACCAGGGATAATTTTGTCCCAAATCTGCTCTGGCTTCCCTTCTGCTTTTAGTTCTGCCTTCGCATCTTCCTCTGCTTGTGCCAATACCTCTGGTGTTAATTGAGAGTAAGAAACATATTTAGGAACATTTTTCAATGGCTTACCAAGACGCACTAGTTCCTCATTGTCTTTCTCTATTGCAGCGATTCTCGCTTCTGTTTCACTTGCCACGAATGCAGGGTCAAAATCCTTATAAGACAATGTCTCTGCTCCCATAGCCGCTACCTGCATAGAAAGGTCTTTTGCTAGTTCCTCCGCTTTATCTACCCCAGCAGAAAGTGCCGTGATAGCAGCGATTTTGTTACCCGCGTGGATGTAAGACCCTAGGAAAGTCCCTTCAATAGTTTCAAACTGCCCGATTTCAATTTTCTCACCGATAACGCCAGTCTGCTCCGTCAATTTCTCTGCTACTGTGATACCACCGAAATCCGTTGCCAAAAGCTCTTCTTTGGTCTTCCCGATAGCCAATTCTGCCAAATCGTGAGCCAATTTCACAAAGCTTTCTCCTTTTGCCACGAAGTCTGTTTCGCAGTTCAGTGCAATGATAGCCCCTTTGGTCTTATCAGCATTTACTTTTGCGATTACCGCACCCTCAGCAGACTCTCTATCTGCTCTGTTTGCCGCTACTTTCTGTCCTTTCTTTCTAAGGATTTCAATAGCTTTATCAAAATCTCCCTCAGCTTCTACTAAAGCTTTTTTGCAGTCCATCATCCCTGCACCTGTCGTGTTTCTTAGTTTTGCTACTTCTGCAGCTACTGGTGTGTACATATTCTAATTATTTTTTTTGACTTTATTTTTTTAGATTTGCAAAGATAATAAATAATCTACAAACTAAAAACAGACTTTTTCCGTTCATTGAATATTAAATCAAAAAAATGATGAAAATTTTTGTAAAAACACTTGCCTTACTTCCGATTATATTCTTCGGAAACGCCCTTGCACAAACCTATACAGCCGAACAAGTAGAAAAAAGCAACGACCCAAAAGTCATTGCAAATTTTATAAAAAATAATCCGAACCACCCCAAAACAGCCTCTTTTCAGCAGAAATTATTCGTTCTCATTGGAGGAAGCGGTAGCACGGAAAGTCATTCTAATGTTAGCCCAAAAAGGAATACCATTTCAAATACCAAAAAAAGTAGCCAGGTTAGTAAGAGTCAAAAAGATGTTGCCACACTTCTCACCCATATGTTTGACAATGACCCTACCAAAAAAGAGGCGTATGTCCATATAAAAAACAATTCTCTATGCGAAATCATTGTAAAAATAAAGGGTAGAAAATCTTATGAAATGAAAATCCCAGCACAGAATAGCAATTATCTCCTACTAGATAAGGGCAACTATACGCTTACCTCCGATATTTGTAACGCTAAATATTCTTCCACAAAAAATATTAATAGAGACTTGGAAATCATTCTTGCAAGTAGATAATCATCATCTCCAATAAAAAAATCTACATTTTGATTGGTCAATAAATAGTAAAATCCATTTTTCTATTGTATCTTTGCTTGGATATTCCGAAATTTTTGTTTTTTTACATTCTAAAATCATTAATTCCATAGTATTATGAAAAAATTACTTTTAATTTTCGTGTTATTTTTGGCTCAAAATTTAGTTTTTGCCCAAAAGAATTTCATTGACCAGCCTTATATAGAAACCTCCGCAAAAGCCGATTCTTTGGTTACTCCCGATAGAATCTACCTCGCCATAACCATACAAGAGGCCGACTCTAAAAACAGAAAATCCGTAGAGGAACAAGAACAGGCAATGGAAAGCGTTTTGAAGAAACTTGGCATCAATACGCAAAAGGATTTAACCCTAGAAAATGCCATCAGCTATTTCAAAAATTATACTTTCAGAGGGCAAAATGTACTGAAATCCAAGAGTTTTTCTCTATTGGTAAAAGATGCCGTAACCGCAGGAAAAGTACTGATGGAACTGGAAAAAATCAATA
>JAUNHO010000159.1 GCA_030523905.1 Bergeyella zoohelcum | reverse complement strand
ATACGATACCTTCGCTATATCCTATTATTGTAATACTTATAGGGATTTCTTCTTGGAGTCCCATTAACAAAATAGGGGTAGTAGGAGATTTATCCTACGGAATGTACATTTACTCTTTTCCTGTCCAGCAGTTGATAGAGTATTTCTTTAAGCCTACGGTATCTGAAATGATGTTGTATTCTTTTATCATAGTTCCGATATTAGGTTATTTATCTTGGAATTTAGTAGAAAAACCGATGTTGAAATATAAAAATATATTTAGATGAAAATAGGAATTTTAGGTGGTGGGCAGCTAGGGCGTATGCTCATTCAGGAGGCATTGAAATACGATGATAATTGGTATACGCTAGACCCTGCAAAGGACGCTCCGTGTAGCCAAATCTCACATTTTATACAAGGAGATTTTAATGATTATCAGGCCGTAATGGAGTTCGGTAAGGACAAAGATGTGGTGTCCATAGAGATAGAACACATCAATGTAAAGGCATTGGAAGACCTTGAAAATCAAGGGGTAAAAGTTATCCCAAGCCCTGCCGTGATTAAGATGATTCAGCAGAAAATGCTACAAAAGGAGTTTTATGAAAACAACAATATTCCTTCGCCGAAGTTCCAGAATATTCAGTCCAAATCCGAAGCCAATTTCCCCTTGCCTTTCGTGCAGAAACTCAATACAGGCGGTTATGATGGCAAGGGCGTTCAGGTAATTAGAACTGAAGAAGATTTGGCAAAACTTTGGGACGCTCCATCGGTTTTGGAGGCGTTGGTGGATATAGACAAGGAGCTTTCCATCATCATTGCAAAGAATGAAAATGGCGAGGTGAAGACTTTCCCAGTAACGGAAATGGTGGCTGACCCAAAACTGAATTTATTGGATTTTAATATTTGCCCAGCCCAGATTTCCACCGATGTTCAGACACAGATTGACGAAATAGCTGAAAAATTTATACAATCGGCTAATTCTGCTGGGCTTTTCGCGATAGAATTATTTTTGGACAAAAACGGAAAAGTTTGGGTGAATGAAACTGCCCCAAGATTGCATAATTCAGGGCATCAAACACAGGAGGGCAATGCCAATTCTCAGTTTGAGCAAATGTATCGTGTGCTGAAAAATTTACCTTTGGCAGATACCGATGCTTGTGGCTTTTCGGGAATGCTCAATCTGGTAGGCGAGGAAGGTTTTTCAGGAAAAGTAAAATACGAAGGTTTGGAAGAAGTCCTAAAACAGCCCAAAACCTATGTGCATCTCTACGGAAAAACAGAGACCAAACCAGGGCGTAAAATGGGGCATATCAATATTTTAGCAGATAGCCGAGAGGAACTAATGCAACGATTGATACAGACCAAAACAATGATAAAAGTAAAATCTTAATTTCAAAAATAATCCCCTTTCATAATCACTGAAAGGGGAATTTTAGGCTAAATTATCTCTACATTATCCAATAAATTTTTGATTCTTTGCATCGCTTCGCGGAGGTCTTTCTCGGAAGCAGCGTAGGAGAATCTTATGCAATTAGGATTACCAAACGAAACCCCACCCACAGAGCCTACCAAGGCATTTTCAAGTAGAAACATAGCAAAATCATCGGCGTTGCTAATGTGCGTCCCGTTGAGCGTTTTACCAATATAGTAGGAAATATCAGGGAAGAAATAAAAGGCAGATTTTGGTAAATTCACCTTAAAACCTTTGATGTTTTTCATTAAATCAAAGACTAGATTTCGGCGATTTTCAAAGGCTTCTATCATATAATGGTATTGTGCTGGGTCGCTTTCTAGTGC
Source organism: Bergeyella zoohelcum (assembly GCA_030523905.1). Classification (GTDB taxonomy): domain Bacteria; phylum Bacteroidota; class Bacteroidia; order Flavobacteriales; family Weeksellaceae; genus JAUNHO01. Next base: position 1,598 of record JAUNHO010000159.1, on the reverse strand, counting down.
CGTGATTGCCGCCCTTTGTGCGATGGTATTGGCACCGCTGGTCATTTGTCCTTGGGCTTTATCACAGGCTTTCGCGAGCCATTCTGGACAGGCGGAGTAACCAATACGCCAGCCCGTCATTGCAAAGGCCTTTGATACCCCATTGATAACGGCTACCTGCTCATAAATCTCTGGAAATGAAGCAATAGAATGGTGTTTGCCTTCATAATTAATGAACTCATAAATCTCGTCGGAGATTACCGTGATTTGCGGATATTTTTTAATGATATTCGCCAAAGATTGCAGTTCTTCGTGGGTGTAAAAGCTCCCAGACGGATTGCAGGGCGAGCTGTATAATAGGACTTTGGTTCTCGGTGTGATGGCGGTTTCTAGTTGCTCGGCGGTGATTTTGAAATCGCTTTCAAAAGAAGTTTCAATCACCACAGGCGTACCACCCATCATTTTTACCATTTCATTATAGCTTACCCAGTATGGAGCAGGGAGAATGACCTCGTCGCCATCGTTTAGGAGAGCCGTTAGTACATTAATAATGGCTTGTTTTGCCCCATTGGATACGCAGATTTGTGTGGGTTTATAGTCCAGATTATTATCTCGTTTGAGTTTTTTTGCAATGGCTTCGCGGAGTTCCAAAAAACCTGGAACAGGGGAGTAGTGGCTGTAATTATCGTTAATGGCCTGTATAGCAGCTTGTTTGATGTCATCAGGGACATCAAAATCGGGTTCGCCTATGGTAAGGGAGATTACATTTTTACCTTCTGCTCGTAGCTCTCGTACTTTGTTGGACATTACGAAAGTCTGCGAGTAGCTCAGTCGGTTGATTCTATCAGATATTTTATTCATTTATTCTTAAAATTTCGGCAAAGATAATAAATAGGGATTTTATACTAATGATTAATCATTATCCCTTTATTTCTAACATATATTTTCCTATTTTTGCACCTATGTCTATTATCACTCTTACATCAGATTACGGCTTGGTAGATTATCGTGTAGCAGCGGTGAAAGGAGCCATACTTTCCCAGACTACCAATGTGCAAATCGTGGATATTTCGCACGAAATAGAGGCGTATAATCTTACCCAAGCGGCGTATATCGTACGGAATGCCTATAAGCATTTTCCCAAAAATTCGGTGCATATTCTTTGTATAGAGGCCGTGTATAGAAAAGAGGTAAAACCCATTGTTTATAAGATAGATGGGCATTATTTTATTTCGGCAGATAATGGGTTACTCAGTCTTATTTTTCCTGATATAAGCCCTGATGGGGTGTATGAAATCACATTAAAACGCTTTGATGAAGATATAAAATCTGTGGTGATGGATATTTTCGTGCCAGTGGCGACTTATTTGGCAGATGGCGGTATCCCAGAAGTGATAGGCAGGGAATACAAAACTCCAAAAGAGAGTGTGGCGGAAAATCCTATACATAATGAGAGCGAAAATATGATCGTAGGGAGGGTAATGTATATTGATAATTATGGTAATCTGATAACGAATATCAACAAAAAAATATTCACCAGAGCGAAAATAAATCACGAACGATATAGGCTGATTTTCAGGGATATTGCTCTTTCTACAATCCACGAAACCCAGATGGCC
>JAUNHO010000158.1:2386-3374 GCA_030523905.1 Bergeyella zoohelcum | reverse complement strand
ATATTTTACTAAATTGCAAACTCAAATTTTAGTCTTATGAAACTTTATTTTAATATAGACTTCCGCACCAAAATGGGCGAAAAGCTCCAAATAAAAATGCAGGAAGAGGGGCAGGAACCTCAGTTTTATTTCTTGAAATACAATGGCGATAGCTGGGAAACCGAGCTGGATTTTTTCTCCAAATCGCTGAAATATCAGTACCAACTGACCGACGAAGGGGGGAATATTCTAGATGAGGAGTTCGCATCTCATCAGTTGTCTTTGGTTCATAATTATGATGAATACAGGATTTATGATGTATGGAACCGAAAAAACTTCCCTGAAAATTATCTCAATAATAAAATTCTAAAAAACAAACTCAATGCCTTCAAGCCAGAAAAGGTATCGGTTCTGAAAAAACATACGCATTTATTTAGGATAGAGGCACCGCTTTATCATCAAGATTGGCAAATCGTGATTTTGGGGAATGTCCCAAGTCTCGGAAATTGGAAATACGATGACGCTCTTCCTATGGCACAGACCGATTTTGGCGTGTGGGAAGTGGCGGTGGAAGCCCCAACCGAGCAACCTATTCAGTATAAATATGGCGTGAAAAACACCACCACTGGCGAGATTCTCAACCTAGAATATGGGGGCAACCGCTGGGCAGAACCTAATCTAGATAAAGATATTTTGCAAATCCAAGCCGACCACTATTTTAGGTTCAGTGCATCGGAGTTGTACCACGCGGCTGGGGTGGCGGTGCCTGTGTTTTCGCTTCGCTCTGATAAAGGGTTTGGCGTAGGCGAGTTTGCCGATATGAAGGCACTTGCAGACTGGGCAAAGGCTACGAATCTTGGTATTATTCAGATTTTACCGATTAATGACACTACGGCAAATTATACTTGGACGGACTCTTATCCCTATGCGGCGATTTCCGTCTATGCCCTGCATCCGCAGTATCTTTCCATTGATGATTTGGAATATCCATTGCCTGAAAAATTCAAAA
>JAUNHO010000158.1:0-2376 GCA_030523905.1 Bergeyella zoohelcum | reverse complement strand
GAATACACCACCAAAAAAGCGGAACTCAATGCTCTCGGTTTGATTGATTATGAGCAAATGATTACTGGGAAATGGATGTATGTGAGAGCCGTTTTTGAGGCGAATAAAGAATCAATTTTGAAGGATAAAAACTTCAAGAAATTCCAAAAAGACAATGAAGAATGGCTAGTGCCGTATGTGGCTTTCTGTGTATTGAGAGACAAATACCAAACGCCAAACTTCAACGATTGGAAAACGCATAAAAAATATGTAGCGGGGAAAGTCGCACAGATGTTTGTGCCAGAGCATAAAGATTACGCCGAGCTAATGCTCCACACTTGGGTGCAGTATCAGCTTCATTTACAGCTGACCGATGCGGTGGAATATGCCCATTCGCTAGGGATTTCCGTGAAGGGAGATTTGCCTATCGGTATCTATCGTCATTCGGTGGAGGCGTGGTCCGAGCCAGAGTTTTTCGGTATGGATTTCCAAGCGGGGGCACCACCTGACCAATTTACCGACCTAGGGCAAAACTGGGAGTTCCCTACCTACAACTGGGAAGCAATGAAGGCCGATGGCTACCGCTGGTGGAAAAATCGTTTCAAGGCACTAGAACGCTATTTTGATGCGATGAGAATAGACCATATTCTTGGTTTTTTCAGAATTTGGAGAATGCCTATTTCGGCTACGCAAGGTATTTTGGGGTATTTTTATCCTGCTGTGCCAGTTACCGAAGCCGAGTTTTCGGCAAGGCATATTCCGTTTAATTATGATAGATATTGTAAGCCTTTCATCAATGACCAAATTCTTTGGGATTATTTCGGCTATGAAGCAGGAGTGATACAGAGCCATTTTATGAATAACCATTTTGATGGCACTTATTCTTTTAAGGAAGACTACAATTCTCAGCGAAAACTTAAAGATTATTTTGCTATACACCCACACGATTGGGCGGAAGAAAAGCTCATTGCCCTCAGTGCGAATGTCTTGTTTTTACAAGAGGAAAGAAACGGCGAGTATGTGTATCACCCAAGATTTAATGCACAGAAAACCGACTCGTATAAATTCCTTTCAGATTGGGAAAAAGAGGCGATAAATGACTTGTATGTAGATTATTTCTTTAAGCGTCAGGACGGACTTTGGTATCAAAGTGCAATGGAAAAACTGCCTGTAATTCTTAACTCTACCGATATGCTCATTTGTGGTGAAGACCTTGGTCTGGTGCCAGATTGTGTGCCACAGGTGATGGATCGGCTGGCGATTACGGCACTGAAAGTCCAAAGAATGCCATCTGATGATGTGGATTGGTACGACCCTAAAAATGCGTCTTATCTCAATGTGGTTACGGCATCTTCGCACGATAGTTCTACACTTCGCCAGTGGTGGTATGAGGATAGAGAACTCACGCAGAAGTATTTTAATTATCAGCTGAACCAATGGGGAACTGCCCCAGGCGAATTGCTACCAGAACTAGCGGAAGTGATAATGTTGCAGCATCTTTATAATGATGCAATGCTGGCGATTTTCCCTATTCAGGAGTTTTTAGCGACGGATTATGCGTTGCGAAATCCAAATGTAGATGATGAGCGAATCAATATCCCTGCGATTTTCCCTCACTACTGGCGATACAGAATGCACCTGAAAGTAGAAGACCTAAAAAAACAAACGGATTTCAATGCGAAAATTGCCCACTGGATAAAAGACTCAGGTAGAGCGTAAAAATAGATAAAGGATTGATAATAGTATCGGTCCTTTGTTTTGTATAGATTTGGAATGATTTCAAATTTCTCTATTTGGCATTTTTTTAGAGAAGGAAATTATTATTTGGCGTACATTTGCACAATAATTTTTAATATTAAAATAACAAGAATATGATAAGTGAAAAAGTAGCCTCATTAATCAATGAGCAAATCGCAAAAGAGCAATACGCAGCACAGTTGTATCTATCTATGTCGGCTTGGTTTAAGGCAAAAGATTTGGACGGAATTGCTAATTATTTCCGTGTGCAAAGCAAAGAAGAGCTTACCCACGCTGATAAAATGTTTGATTACCTAGCAGATGTAGGTGGTGAGATTGAAATCCAAGCGATAGAAAAACCAGAGCATAATTTTGAAAATGGTTTGGCGGTTTTTGAACAAGCGTTGGCACACGAGCAACTAGTAACCAAAAGTATTTTCAACATAATGAAAGCAGCGAACGAGGAAAGCGATTTCGCTACGATGTCTTTCCTACAATGGTTCGTAAATGAGCAAGTGGAGGAGGAGTCTTCGGCCTCCCAACTGGTTTCTAAAATGAAAATGGTTCACGAAAATTCATCGGCGTTGTATCTTTTTGACCAAGAGTTGGCACAAAGGGTTTTCGTAGATGAAACAACAGCAGGAAATTAATTTTTTATTA
>JAUNHO010000157.1 GCA_030523905.1 Bergeyella zoohelcum | reverse complement strand
TGCTTCGCCGAGCCACCTTCTGCATACTTCACGGAAAACCAATCGGCTTCTGCTCGCAGTTTTATTTTATCTATAAATAGCTCAATATCAGTAGGTAAAGAATATTCATACCAAAAACCAAGCCCCTGTTTATTATAATCTTTTCCCGAAGCATAAAGTTGATTTATAACGCTAGAAGTCTCCAAAGTACCACGCAAACCAATCTTTTGAGAATTATGAATATGATAATAAACCGAAGGTAAAATTTTAGCATTCGCAAATGAGGAATCTTGTCGGAAAATATTAATTTTCATATCAATTCCCAGATTTGATTTCATCACATAAGGTATATCTACCTCTAAATCAAAGGTTTGCCCCTTATCCGCATTGCGTTGCCAATAGAAAGAGATACTTTCAAAAGCATTAAAAATATTTCGGAATTGGAGGTTCAAAGTACCATTAAAACTCAGTTTTTCCGTTCTATCGTTTCCAAAACCCACAATACCATCAAAATAATTAGCCTTCTTCTTTTGTGTGAAAAGGAATACACTTGTAAAATCCTTTGTAAAAAGGGTTTGAGGCGTTTTTTCTAAACCAATAAACTGATGATTTTTCAATGCCTGATGAATGGAAAGCAAGGTTTTAGCATTATAATCTTGCCCCAAAAATTGTTTTTCAAGATTTTTTATAAAGCGTTTAGGCACTTTTTCATAACCTTTCAAAACAAAATTATCAATTTTTCGTTTATTTTCCTTTATTATTGATAATTCCATAATGGGAAAAAGTTCTCTGTTTCCTGCATATTTCGTTTTCACTCTACTGAATGCAAAACCTTTATCAATAAAATACTGATTGATACTTTTCTTTATAGAATCTATATTTTTAGTAAAGAATATCTTATCATATTTCAATTCTTTGGATAAAGTATCTGATATTTTCACAAAACCTTGATTAAAGTCCTGCCCTTTATCATAAAAAATATTGATTTTATTATCTTTCTTTTCTACTTTAATCAATTTAGTAAAAAAAAATCTATTTTGTGATAAAGAATCTAAAAATTTAACCGAAGAAATAGAATCTTTTCGTATTGTTTCCTTATTGGTTTGAATATCTATCAGCCGATATTCTTCTTTTTGTGCATATAAAAAAACACAAATAAAAACCGCCCATATAGATAAAATATTTCTCATAAAAATAATGATAAAAAACTGATTTACAGATTACTATATTTCCGCATCAGGTTTTCATAAAAGTTTTGAGGTAATATCCATTTTAATGGCACACCTATTTTTTGTCCCAATTTACCATAATAATAATGGGCTTTCCATTTGTTTTTATTCAAAAGTTTTTCAATGTATTCCGCTACATTTTTTGGGTCAGTTCCGCTATCCACATGGGCATTCATCAGAGAATAAACTTTATCAAAAATCTTTTTATACGGCTCTGAAACCACGGAACGCACACGATTTTCGGCAATATTTGTTTTAATATCCCCCAAATGAAGCGAACAAACCTGAATATCCCAAGCGGAAACCTCATAACGAATAGCCTCCGTAACCTTATCTAGTGCTGATTTTGATGCCGAATAAAACCCACGAAAAGGCAGACCCATCTCGCTTCCGATACTAGAAATATTGATGATTTGCCCTTGTTTTTGTTCTCTCATTTTCGGTAAAACGGCTTTCATTGTCTGCACCGCTCCGACCAAATTGAGGTTGAACAATCGTAAAATTTCCTCTTGGGTAGCGTCTTCTATGGCTCCCACCATTCCCATTCCAGCATTATTGATAAGGCAATCTATTCTATTTTCCTGGCTCAAAATCTCATTAAAAGCATTGATAACACTCTCATTATCAGCAATATCAACGGAAATAGATTTGAAAAATTCAGAATTGGTAGTTTTTCTGCTCAGCCCATAGACTTTATGACCTTTTTTACCCAGATATTCTGCCAAAACCAAACCAATTCCCGACGATGTTCCTGTGATAACTATCGTTTTTTTCATCAATTTATTTTCTAAAATTTAGAACTGCATTAGACTTTCATAAAACTCTTCTTCCATTACCCCAAACTGCTGACAAAGCAATTTAACTCCCTCTAAATAAGGCTTTTGAGAGTCACCAATATTAGAAATTGGGATATTTCCAAGCTCTGTTTTTAGATTTCCATTTGTGATTTCTGGTTGAGAATATGTGATTTTTCGGAAGTAATTATCGGTATTATCCACTGCCTGTTCTAGCACTTTATCTTTTTCATTATAGATAAGCACTCCACCAGCCGTGATGCCTTTTAGCAAGTCTGTATATTGCTCTAAACTCCCTTCCCTAGTGATGAAAACCAAAGTAGGCTGAAAAATTTTGGTATCTATAAAATTACTCTCTTCAAGCAAAAAGAAATCTTGATTTAAGTCTTGATTTTCACCATTTTGAAGATAAAAATCTATTTCTTTACCTACAAAATTGAGACTATGTAATACCAGTTTTGAAATGCCCGTTTGGTCTAAAACAAGGACTCTGGTTTTCTCTATATGTTGCTCAAAAAGAGCCTCTACCACTATGTGTTCCACTTGTATTAATTTTGATTTTTATTCGCCTTTATCTGCTCATCATAATCGTGCAATAGATTAAAATCCTGCGTTTGCTCTATGGCAACCATTATTTTTTCAAGGATTTCCTGTGCATTTTCATTCTCATAATCTATTTCCAAAGGCTTCTTAAACTCCATTGTAGGCTCTACACCTACTTTTTTTATCATCATACCTTTCTTATCAAACGCTCTACGAAAGCCATTGATTTTGATAGGCACCACTATTGGTTTCTGCTGTTTCACAAGTTTTGCTGTACCCTTTCTTCCTTGTGCAAAGGCGGAAGTAGTCCCCTGCGGAAAGGTAATCACCCAGCCATTATCAAGAGCTTTCATTATATTATCCACCTCGCTCATATCCACCATTCTATTGACATTTTGCCCAGCCGCACGCCAAGTTCTCTTAACGGTAACCGCCCCTGCGATTTTGAATATTTTAGGCAAAAAACCTTTATTCATAGTCTCTTCTGCGGCTACATAATAAAAATCTACCTTCGGATTTAGGAGGTATATAGGGTTTTTTATTGTGTTTTCATAACCATTATTGACGGCAGCAAAAGCGTGGTACATCGCTGCCACATCGGCAAAATAAGTCTGGTGATTAGACACGAAAAGGACATTGGTATCTGGCAGATTTTTCAGATGCTCCGAACCTGTTATTTTGAGTTTATTAAAACCATTAAACCTTCTATAAGAAATCAATCCGAAAAGGAAAACAATAAATCTTTTCAGGAAATACGGAGTCCCAAACGCATCTACAAATATATTTTTCTTCGCCATTATTAATGATAAATGAGGTGGCTAAATTACAAATTTTTTAGGATATA
>JAUNHO010000156.1:2833-3440 GCA_030523905.1 Bergeyella zoohelcum | reverse complement strand
CTTTTTATATTTTTTCATTTTAGGGAGAATAATTAGTATAAAAACACTAAATTTGCCCCTATGAATGAAAGTAATAGACAAAGAAAAGTAGCACAAATCATACAAGAAGATTTCGCAGAATTGTTTAGAAAACAGGCTTCTGAAAGCGGTAAGAGTTTCCTTATCACCGTTTCTGATGTGAAAGTTACTGCCGACCTTAGCATTGCAAAAATCTATCTGAGTATCTTTCCGCAGGAATTTCGTAAGCCGATAATGAAGGAAATTGAGACCAATAAATCCCAATACCGAAATTTCATCGGAAGGAAAATGGCAAATCAGGTAAGAATAATACCAGAACTGAATTTCTATATAGACACCTCATTGGACGATGTGGAGCGACTAGAAAAGGAACTCCGTGGCGAGGGCGATAACCCTATTTTGTAAAATATCGTGAGGAAAAACACTGCTTTTTACATCGCGAAGAGATACCTTATTGCACAGAAAGGCAGTACGGCGGTTACCTTCATCACTTGGTTGGCGGCATTTGCAATGATGACTGCCGTTACCGCTATGCTCATTATTTTGTCCGTTTTTTCTGGTTTGGAAGACCTTAATAAAGAGATGATTT
>JAUNHO010000156.1:0-2823 GCA_030523905.1 Bergeyella zoohelcum | reverse complement strand
AAACTGAAAAACATCAGCCAACTTACCAAAACACTCTCCCAGCAACAAGAAATAAAACATTTTTCTAAAATAATAGAAGAGAAAGTCTATCTAAACTATGACAACATCGGCGAAATAGCCTATCTACGAGCGGTAGATTCTGCCTATACGCTTGTTAATCCGATAGATGAAAAGGTTTTCTTTGGTAAATATCCTAGTTTTTTATACAGCAACGAAGCCATTTTAGAGTATAGTATAGACAACCGACTGGCGATTCCCGTAGGCGATAGCCTTGCCCCTGCAATGCTCTATATGCCGAAGGTAGGCACAGGAATCATCAGTACCGAGGAGGATATTTTCACCAAAAAAGAGGTCTTTATTACGGGCGTTTTCCAAGAAAGTGAGGAACTCAGCAACTATATTATCGCTCCTTTGGAACTGGGACAAGAGCTACTAAATCTCCCTAAAAATACGGCCTATAAAGTGGTTATAAAACTCAAAAACCAAAACGATGCCACAAAAATAAAAAACCTACTTACAGAAAAACTAGGCGATAGCTATATCATAAAGACTAAAAACGAAGAAAACGCTGCATTTTGGAAGATGATTAACACCGAAAAACTGATGATTTATCTCATCTTTGGCTTGGTCATTTTCATCACGACTTTTAATTTGGCAGGTGCTGTGATTATTCTCCAATTGGATAAAAAAAATCAAGCTAAATCCCTGATTTCATTAGGTTTATCCACTTCTCAATTACAGAATATTTACTTCTATACGGGTATTCTCATCGTCATATTTGGGATTATCTCAGGGCTTTGTATCGGTACGGCTTTATGCTATATACAGCTGCAAACAGGCGTTTTCAAAGCAGGGGCAGAGTTTCCTTTCCCTATACAAATCAAAGGCTATAACTACCTGATTGTGAGTGCTACGGCGTTATTCTTCGGTGGCGTTATCTCTTGGATTTTTTCAAGAAATAACAAAAAATACCTTTCCTAAAACCTAATTTTTATCAATTCCTTAATTATATTACTTCTTCGTAATCTTATTTTCATTAACTTTGTTTTCCTAAAATAGATTAAAAATGAAAATCAATTTTACATTATTACCGCTGTTGATTTCAGCGATGGCTTTTGCACAAATCCCAAGTGGCTACTACGATGGCACTAGCGGACTAAAAGGCGAAGCACTAAAAACCAAACTGAACCAAATCATCACGAATGGACACAAAGACAAAGGCTACAATGCCCTTTGGACTGCCTATTCCGCAGGAGATATTGATAAATTTTACGAAAACGATGGTAGCATTTTAGACATTTATTCTGAAAATCCAAGCGGTGCAGACCCTTATAATTTCAAACCATCTGATAAATGCGGAAACTACAATAGCGAGAGTGATTGCTACAACCGTGAGCATATCATTCCGCAGTCTTCTTTTGGTAAAAAAGCACCAATGGTGAGCGATTATTTACAAGTTTTTCCTACCGATGGAAAGGTGAATGGAATGAGAAGCAACTATCCTTTTTCCGAAGTTGGTTCTGCTAGTTGGACTTCCCGAAACGGCTCTAAATTAGGCACTTCCAATATCAGTGGTTATAGTGGAACGGCTTTTGAGCCACTTGACGAATTTAAGGGCGATGTAGCACGAACGATTTTATATTTCGCAACCAGATATGAAAATAATCTGAGCGGTATGGACTTTGAAATGCTTGGGAAAACCACTTACCCAGGCATCAGTTCTTGGGCAGTTCCTATGCTTCTAAAATGGCATCAGCAAGACCCCGTTTCTGAAAGAGAAAGACTGAGAAATGATGCAGGATACAATCACCAAGGCAATAGAAATCCGTTTGTGGATTACCCAGAATTTGTAAATTTTATTTGGGGCGACTCTACCAATACTACGCCCACTCCTACTCCACCATCTACACCTCCTACAAATGGAGCGACCTGTGGCACGGAAACCTTTGACAATATCCCTGCAAATGCAAGTAATTACGCTGTAAGAACTTGGACTAATAATAACATCAGCTGGACGGCAAGCGATGCAAGAACCGACCAAACCCTAAACGGCAAAGCCATTGTCATCAGAAATGGAGCGTTGGAAAGTTCTACTATTTCAGGGGGCATTGGGTCGCTTAGCATTAGTACAAAATTGGTATTCAAAGGCTCTAATGGCAGTTTTGATTTGCTCATCAATGGTAATAAAGTCGGTACTATTCCTTATTCTGCTACCGAGCAAACTACCACGATTTCAGATATAAACATCAGCGGAGATATTGTGATTAAAATTACCAATAATACTAGCACTAGTAATCGTGTGGCATTTGACAATCTTTCTTGGACTTGTCGCAAACCGCTTTCCGTGGATAACATTAATACTAAAAATCAAGCACTTACGATTTATCCTAACCCTGTAAAAAACCAAACCTTCACGATAACAGGTATTGGAAGTAACGAAACTTTGAGAATTTTTAACACTAATGGACAACTAATTCAGACCTTTAACAATGTAAAAAATGGTGATAAAATCTCGCTAAAACCTTTGGAAAAAGGCGTTTATATTGTGAAAGTTAGTTCTCAATCTACAAAAATCATTATAAAATAATTTTCTTATCAAAAGGCGGAGTATTTCCGTCTTTTGGTTTTATTTTTGGCTTATGAAACATAAAACTTTTGGACTAGTGGGAAAAAATATTTCCTACTCTTTTTCACAAAAATATTTCACGGAAAAATTCAAAAAATTATTTCTCCAAAATCATTCTTATCAGGTTTTTGATATTGAGAATATAGAACAAATTTCATCGGTTTTTGATACCGAAAACTTGGTGGGTTTCAATGTTA
>JAUNHO010000155.1 GCA_030523905.1 Bergeyella zoohelcum | reverse complement strand
GTAACATTCCCCGATACTTCAAAAACTTGAATATTTTTACCTTTTGAAAAGCGATTATCTATCCACGAAAATACTCTATTATCGTTAAATTCTTTCCAGTTTTTATACTTTCTCAGAAACTTACCAGCCTCCTGTTTTTCATCATTCATATAGTATTCATCGGCTTGGAAATAGCATATCGCCTTGTCCCATTGAAGTAATTTTTTTATCATTTTTTCCTCCATAGGCGTAAGAGCATTGAAGCCACAGAATACAAATTTCTCATCAGTTTGCTGGGCAAAACTCTCTATTTTAGCCCTTACCTCCTCGTGAATCATACCAGAAGTTGCGAGATTTTTTTCACCTAACGCCTTTTTCAGTTTTGGCAAAAAAACATTCATTTTTTTCCAAAAATCTAAATTTCGTTTTCGCGTTTCTGATGGTTCTCCAAGTCCTTCTCCCCAGTTTTTTATTCGCTCTTCATCAAACATATATCCTAGAACTTTCTTTTCATTATCGGCAAATTTTAGAATATCGTCCCAGTCTTTTTGCAAAACAGGAAACCATTTAAGGAAATTAGAAAAATCTTCCTCAAAATTATTTTTATAAATTTCAAAGGCAAATAACCATAATGCCACGCCTTGTATCAATTGTTTTTCTGATAATTTGCTAATAATATCTTCTATTGTATAAAAATTTGGCAAAACACCAGAATATTGTTTTTCTTCCAAAATTCTCTTTATGAAAACTATTGGTCTTTTGCCCGGCAATACAATATTAAATTTTGATAAATCACTATCTTTTAGCAATAAATCTTCTATTATTCTATATAAAAAACTATGATTTCCCAATGTTATTTATTATTATTCGGTTACTATTATATTTTTCTCAATCCACTGATTATCAGTTTTCCAAAATCTTAGTGTATAAATTCCTGCTTGTTTTGGAGTGAAATTTATCATTGATGTTACCTGTGCTTCCGTTCCGCAATTTGTATCAGTTTTATATTTATAGGCTATTATATCTCTTTGAAAATCAGAAGTTTGATAATCATAACCATAAAAACCTTCACAGCCTTGTTTGTATTTAGCAAAAGTAATAATCTGCAAAGATGAAGAAACCGCTATGGTATTTCTGGCAATATTCACGCTATCTATCGCTACTTTTTCTATGGATAAAGTGGTAGAATCGCTATCTCTTTTACAACTTATCAAGAAAAAAATATGAAAATATGGATATAATAAAAATATTGAGGATTTGTTTCATTATTGATAATTTAAGAATTAAAATTTCCTTTTGATAAATATACTACTTTTTTAGTTTCAAAAAAATCCTCTGAAAAGCAGTTATTAAGATGAAAAATCTCGCATCTCAAACCTGCCAATTCCTCCGCTAAATCGCCACCTTTTAGGTATAAAACACCATTATGCTTGGGATTAAATTGCTCATTTTCAAACTTACCTTTCAGCCACCTCAAAAACTCTGGCATCTGGGTAACGGCACGGCTCACCACAAAATGAAATTTCTCTTTCAGTTTCTCCGCTCTGCCGTGTATTGCCGTCAGATTTTGAAGCCCTATACCTTCTGCAACATTCTGAACCACAGTGATTTTCTTGCCAATAGAGTCTATCAGTGTAAATTGCACCTCTGGGAATAAAATCGCCAACGGAACACCTGGAAAACCGCCGCCTGTCCCCACATCTAGCACCTTTGTACTAGGGGCAAACTGCATCATCTTTGCGATACCAAGCGAGTGTAAGATATGCTTTTCATACAAAGAATCCATATCTTTTCTTGAAATCACATTGATTTTTGCGTTCCATTCGGTATAGAGTTCTTCCAATTTTCGGAATTGTTCTTTCTGATTCTCAGTAAGTTCTGGAAAATATTTAGTGATAAATTCTACTGACATTCTTCAAAATTGTTTGGCACAAATTTAAGTAATAAAAAGGAAAAAAGAGCAAATAACCTTGATGCTATCTGCCCTTTTATCCAAATTATTTTATGGAAAACTACTGATTTCCGTATTTTTTAGTATAGTCATTTTGTGATGCTATTATCACTTTTTTAGCGTGTTCAGCACCGTATATCTCATCTATACGGCATTTTGCTGGTTCGTCTGGTAGATTTTTATAGGTCAAAAAGTAGTGTTTCAGCCTTTTCACCTCCGCCTCTGGCAACTCGGAAATATCTCTGATATGCCCAAATGCGTGGTCGCCTACCATTATCGCAATGATTTTGTCATCTGCCTCGCCTTTATCTATCATTTTCATACCTCCGATAGGGATTGCATCTACTAAAAAACCAGCAGCCTGAATATTGTGCGAACTCAATACGCAAATATCAAGCGGGTCGTGGTCGCCTTCTGTAACATCGGTAGAGCCACTTTCTATCGCCAGTTTCATCACTTCTTCATCGCAATAAGTTCTAGGAACAAAGCCATAAAGAGCAGGGATAATATTAGAAAACTGCTGTGGTCTATCTACTTTCAGATAGCCAGATTCTTTGTCTATTTCGTATTTTATAGTGTTTCGTGGTACAATTTCCACATATACATTCACTACTTCGGGTGCCTTCTCTCCTGCTGAAATCCCGTGCCAAGGATGTGCTTTAAATTTTGGTATCATTATTATTTTTTATAATTAATTGCTCGTTTTTTACTTCAAATCATTTAATAATTTGAGAAACTAATGGACAAAAATAAAGAATTTTTATTGAAAATTAAAATAAAATAGACTAATCTTCCTCAAATTGCTCCAAAAAATAGGTAAATGAAAAACCTTCTATTTCGCTTTCAGCGTCTTCCAAGGTGGCTAGAAGGTCCTCAAAAATTTCCAATTGCTCCACACTCATATTGACAAACTCTATGTGCAAAGGCAGTTCTACATCGCCTGAAAGAACATCAAATAAGGCATCGAGATTATCGCCAAAATGCTCTGGTAATGCCATTTTTTCTCTCAACTGGGCATAAAAATCTTCGTAATCGCCTATTTCTACAAAGTCTATATAGATTGTTTTCATTGCTTTAACTTATTGTTTTTCAAATGTTTTATAATGATTATGCGTAAGCCAAACCTCACCATCTTTGGTAAAAACTATTCGGTCAGCGCCTCTTCTTCCGCAGTTATAATTCACATCGGCTTCATAGTATTGTTGCCCAGCAGGAAGTTGTTTTTCTCGGTTTGAAAATCGGTCGCCACCGATGGCTTTTCCTGGTAAAACATCACACAAATTTCCTTCCGAAGCCACCCAGCCACCTTCTCTCGCTTCAGATTTTGTAATGTAATAATCTGGCAATTCTTTATGCTGTTTCACATAGGTAATGACACGCTTTTCATTCGTCAGTTCATCTATTTCACTCGTTTGATTATCAGATGGTTCAAAGGTTTTATTCTCTGTATTTTCAACCGAACTAACCGATGCTAATGTCTCCTTATCAGACACTTTTTCTATTTTATAATTGG
>JAUNHO010000154.1 GCA_030523905.1 Bergeyella zoohelcum | reverse complement strand
ATGACTTCTTGTGTGGTTTATACAGGCGGATATTCCGAAACCGACGGTATCTATTATGACCCTAATAAAGATACTTTACCAGAAGGCATCGTAATGAATGACGGCTACAATAAAGTGGGCGAAAACTATGATTACAGAGACAATAGCATCATAGAACAAAGCAAACAAAACGAGCTCCAATACAAAAACAGATATAAAGATTGGGGCAAAAAAGATAGAGAAAACCCGCACTATACCTCCGATTGGGGTTCTTATTCTGGCACCGAAACCCATTATAATGACTGGGGCTGGGGTGGTTTTGCATCTCCTTATACTGGCTGGGGACTATATTCTAGTTTCGGCTGGGGCAGTATGTATTCAGGTTTTGGTTGGGGTGCTTACTACGGCTGGAATTCTCCTTGGTCTTGGAATAGATTTTACGACCCATTCTGGGGTTACAATTCTTACTACTCTTGGGGTTGGGGTGGCTATCCTTATGGTCTCTATGCTCCTTATTATGGTGGTTACTATGGCTATTATTCGCCGTATAGATATTATGGCTATGCACCTTACTACGGTGGCGGATACTATACTAATAACTATAAGAGAAGAGGCGAAGACTCTGTATATAGAGGCAATACGCAGAATAGAAATGGATACAGAACCCAACAAAGTGCTGGTTTCCGTACTGGGGCAAGTTCGGTCTATAACAACAACAGAACGAGCGATTTCCGTAGAGCGACTACTACCAACTCTTCCACATATAGAAACAACTCGTATTCTACTCCTCAGAGACAGCAAAATAATACCTATAATAACAACCACGGCGGTTTCCGAAATTCTAGCCCTAGTACAAACTCTGGTGGTTTCCGCTCGTCTGACAGTTCATCTAGTGGAGGTGGCTTCCGTTCATCTGGTGGAAGCAGTGGAGGTTTCCGCTCAGGAGGTTTTAGATAAAATGAAAATATAAGACATAAAAAATATGACAAATTTTAAGAAAATAATATTAGCGGGGACACTCTCTATTTCAGGGTTTTACTTCGCACAAGATGTTTCTGTTATTAGAAATACATTAGATGTTTATTCCAACGACCATAGCAATGGTACGGCTAAAAATATGGCAATGGCTGGTTCTATGGGAGCATTAGGCGGAGACCTTTCTGCTATTGCTACCAATCCTGCGGCGGCTGGGGTTTTCATCTCTGGAACTTGGAGTGCTACGCTTTCCGTGAATAGCAGTAAAACCAGTTCTAAACATGCCAATAACACCTTGAATTACGACAATACCCTTACCAAACTAGGGCAAATAGGTGGTATGCTTTCCTTTGACCCAAGCGATGTAAATAGCAAGTGGAAAATGGTTAATTTGGCTTTTAATTATTCTAATACTTCCATTGATGACTACATAGAAACACCTGGAAATCACAATATTTATCTTACGAGATATGCTGAAAACCCTAGCACTGGTACTATTGGAATACAAGACCTAACCGACTACAAATACAACGGACACGCTTATAATAGATATGGTAACAAATCTAATCTCAACATTGCATTGGGGGCGAATTATGACCATAAAGTCTATATCGGTGGGGCATTGAATTTCAAATCGGTAGATATAGAGCAGGGCGATGTTTTTCAACTTTTAAATACTTCTCTTGATAGCACTACTGGGCTTCCTGTGAATATTTTAGGAACATTTGGGAAACAATATACACCTTACACAGAAAATTCCACTGGTTTCTCTGCAAGTGTAGGTGCGATAGGGAAAATTAATAATAATTTCCGTGTGGGAGTCTCCATAGAAACACCAACTTTTTGGAGCATTGATAGAACCTATACAGACTACTACCTTGATAGTGCAAACAATTGGTCTTCTGATGTTTATAACGAAAATGTAAGACTTACGACTCCTTTCAAAACGACTTTGAGTTTAGGTTTGGTGGCAAATAAAAATTTCGCCCTGAATGTAGATTATACCCAGGCACTTTCTACACCAAAATACAAAACCGATTCAGGTGCTGATTCCCAGCTGAACGACTATTTTAGCAACAGCTACAAAAAAGAATCTGAAATCCGTGTGGGTGGGGAGTATAGAGTGAATGCGTTTCGTCTTCGTGCAGGATACGCTTACAGAAACTCTCCTCTGAAAAGCGAAACACTCTCCGTAGCACCTATCAATGGTGGGGAGGAAAGTGCTACCAATATTGCTAATCCTTATTTAGGAAGCAGACAGATTTTATCTGGTGGTATTGGCTACGATTTCAAATCCTTCTATATAGATGCGGCAATACAAAATGTAACTACCAAATTTGATAATGCCTTCGGTGCGGGAGAATATGGTAGTGTGAGTAGCGACTATGGTTTTGATAGCGTAAAAAGTATCACTTCATCTGTAAAACAGAGAAATAACAATTTCCTTCTTACTTTCGGTTGGAAATTCTAATTCTCACTTTAATATCATCTCTAAAAGCCTCTACTTTCAAGGGGCTTTTATTTTTTTCTTTATCTTTGTGAAATAAATTAATGCAATGGCAAAACTAAAAACTTCATATTATTGTCAGAATTGTGGCACACCTTATTCCCAATGGTTTGGGCAATGCAAAAACTGCGGTTCGTGGAATACCATAGTGGAAGAAATCGTAGATAAAAACGCTTCCAAACACATCGCCGAACGCAAAAAAAGCCACATCATCAATATCATTGAGGTTGAAACCACCGAAGAACAACGCATAAAAACCAACTCCGAGGAGCTGAACCGAGTGCTTGGCGGTGGTATTGTATTGGGGTCTGTGGTGCTAATTGGTGGGGAACCTGGCATCGGCAAATCTACGCTTTTACTACAATTAGCCCTAAAAATGAAGAAAAAAATCCTCTATGTTTCTGGGGAAGAAAGTGCTTCGCAAATCAAAATGAGAGCCGACCGATTGACCGATTTACAAAACCCAAATTGCTTTCTTTTTACGGAAGTTTCGGTGGAAAAAATCATTCACGAAGCAAAAAAACTTCAACCCGATTTAATGATTGTAGATTCCATTCAAACACTTCATTCTCAGACTCTTGAAAGTTCTCCAGGTACTGTATCTCAAATCCGAGAATGCTCTAATGAGATGATAAAATTTGCCAAAGAAAGCAACACACCGATTATTCTCGTGGGGCATATCACAAAGGACGGACAAATCGCAGGGCCGAAAGTTTTGGAACATATGGTAGATGTAGTACTGAATTTTGATGGCGATAGAAACCACCTTTTCCGTTTGCTTCGTGCTAATAAAAATCGTTTTGGTTCCACCTCCGAAATCGGTATTTATGAAATGATTTCACAAGGGCTAAAAGAGATAAAAAACCCTTCGCAGATTCTCATTACCAAGAAAAATGAGGAACTTTCTGGGAATGCCATTGCCGTTACTTTGGAAGGAAACCGCCCTATGTTGCTTGAAATTCAAGCACTTGTAAGTTCGGCAGTTTATGGGACTCCGCAGAGAAGTTGTACAGGTTTTGATTCGAAAAGGCTAAATAT
>JAUNHO010000153.1 GCA_030523905.1 Bergeyella zoohelcum | reverse complement strand
CGTCGACAGTTTAGCAAACTGCTCCGTTAACCACTCCGGCAACCCTCCTTGCAATGTTTTAATTAAAGAACTTCTATTCCCTTATTGCGAGTGCAAATTTATAACACTTTTTTTTATCTACCAAATTTTTTTGATATTTTTTTTTCATAATTTTACGCCTTGAATTTTAACTATAAATATTTTTTATGCGTAAGTCATTATTTATCACCAGTTTGGGAGCATTTATCATCTCTTGTGGAGTACAAAAAAACATTCCTCAAAAAAGTACGCCACAGAAAATAGAACCCAAAAAAGAAGAAATTTCTACACCAAAAGTAGTAGAAAAAACTCCGATACAGCATATAGGCGAGTATGATTTCTTCAAAACAAATATCTCAAACCCTACGAAAAACGATAATACCATTAGCTACGGCTCTATTGTTTCGGCTAAACCTGCACATTATACCATTAATAAAAATTATTTCCCTGCGGTAGGGCAAAATTTTAGACAGAGATACCTTATTTTACATTATACGGCTCTTGATAACGAGAAATCCTTAAAGGTTCTCACGGAACAAAGTGTAAGTTCTCATTATTTAGTTAATGATTTGAATGACAACGAAATACACCAGTTAGTAGATGAAAATAAAAGAGCCTACCACGCAGGAGCAAGCTACTGGCGAAATATAGAAAATCTAAATGATACCTCCATTGGGATTGAAATCGTGAATAAAGGCTATACTACTGATAATCTTGGCGTTAGAACTTTCTACGACTTCCCAGAATGGCAGTTCCGAAAGGTGGCAGCACTGGTAAAAGACATAGTGGGACGCTACCAAATAGCCCCTGTGAATGTACTAGCCCACTCTGACATTGCACCAACGAGAAAGCAAGACCCCGGCCCAAAATTCCCTTGGAAAAGACTCTATACCGAGTATGGCGTAGGAATGTGGTATGACGATAGCACAAAAGAAAAATACCTTTCGCAGATAGATACCGAGCAGTTTTTGGCACAGCAGAACTCCCCTACTTTTATTTATCAGTACCAGAATCTACTGAATAAATTCGGATATAAACTGGCAACCACAGGCAGTCTTGACGATGCTACGAAGAAAACCATAGAGGCGTTTCAGTACCACTTCCGAGCGGAAAACTATAATGGTATAATGGATATGGAAACTTGGGCTATTCTACAAGCATTGGTGGAAAAATATCCTACTAAATAGACTTCTAATAAACTAACCTGTCTAAACCTTTGTAGGTAAATAAAAGTTTAGGATTATAAATAATCATTAGAACTTATAATCCACCAATTAGAAAAATTACCACCAAAACAACTATCTTTGCCAAATGATAAAAATTGGTAATATAGAGCTACCCGAGTACCCTCTACTACTCGCTCCGATGGAAGATGTGAGCGACCCGCCGTTTCGTAAATTATGCAAAATGCACGGAGCAGACCTGATGTATTCAGAGTTTATTTCCTCCGAAGGGCTGATAAGAGATGCCATAAAATCTAGAAAAAAACTAGATATTTTTGATTATGAACGCCCTGTGGGGATTCAGATTTTCGGTGGAGATGAAGAGGCTATGGCAATGTCTGCCAGAATTGTGGAGACCGTAGAGCCAGATTTGGTGGATATTAATTTCGGTTGCCCTGTGAAAAAAGTCGTTTGCAAGGGAGCTGGGGCAGGTGTTTTGAAGGACATAGACCTTATGGTACGCCTTACGAAAGCCGTGGTAAGTTCTACGCATTTGCCTGTTACCGTGAAAACGCGTCTCGGCTGGGATAATGATAGCATCAACATTGATGAAGTTACCGAAAGACTGCAAGATGTGGGCATAAAAGCCCTAACGATACACGCCAGAACCCGCTCCCAAATGTATAAAGGAGAGGCCGACTGGGAGCATATTTCAAGGATAAAAAACAACCCTAATATAGAGATTCCTATCTTCGGAAATGGCGATATAGATAGCCCACAAAAAGCCCAAGAATACCGCCAAAAATACAACTGCGATGGCATAATGATAGGGCGTGGTGCCATAGGCTACCCTTGGATTTTCAACGAGATAAAGCATTATTTCAAAACTGGGGAAATCTTGCCCGAACCTACACTAGAAGACCGCCTCACCGCCGTAAGACAACACGCCGAATGGTCGGTAGAATGGAAAGGCGAACGAGCAGGGCTGATAGAAATGAGACAACATTACAGCAACTATTTCCGTGGCGTACCGCATTTCAAAGAACACAGAAAACGCTTCTTGGAAATCCTCACCCTTGAAGAAATGGATATTCTAATCGAAGATGTAAAGGAAAACCTCAATAATTTAGTAGATTAACCCTTGAAAATCAACATATTATTTCAAAATATATGCTAAAAGCAGAACAACTAACGAAAACCTACAACTCTGGAAAAAAAATAGCCCTACAAAATTTCAGTATAGAAGTCCCAAAAGGCTCTATATATGGGCTTCTCGGGCCGAATGGTGCTGGTAAAACTACTTTCATAAGGATTATTAACCAGATTATAATGCCAGATTCTGGTAAAGTTTTCATAGATGGAGAAGCCTTGCAACCTCATCATATTCAGGCTATTGGCTATATGCCAGAGGAACGAGGTTTGTACAAAAATATGAGCATAGGCGACCAACTTGTCTATTTTGGCGAACTGAAAGGAATGAGCAAAACCGATGCAATGCAACAAGCAAAATATTGGTTTGAACAACTCCACATAGACCAATGGTGGAACAAAAAACTTTCCGAACTTTCCAAGGGTATGGCACAGAAAATTCAGTTTGTTTCCACTGTTTTGCACCGCCCAAAATTACTGATTCTAGACGAGCCTTTCTCTGGTTTTGACCCTGTAAATGCCAACCTCATCAAAGACCAAATCATCAAACTAAAAGACAACGGCACCACAATCATTCTCTCTACCCACCGAATGGAAAGCGTAGAGCAAATGTGTGATTTCGTGGCTTTGGTACATCAGTCTCAAAAGATTTTAGACGGAAAAGTCTTTGATGTAAGAGAGCAATTCAAGGAAAATATCTTCTCCGTTACGCTTGAAAATACCAATATGGAACGATTTTCAGATTTTAGAAATTCTCAACAAATAGAGCATTTTATTGAAGAAAACGGACTTATATCTTTTGAACTAAAAAATCAATCTAACCAAAAAGAATTACTCAATTCTCTCACTAATATCGGTAATATAAGAACTTTTAACGAAAAAATCCCAAGTATGAACGAAGTATTCATCAATGCTGTAACTTCTAAAATCGTCAATCAATAATGAAAAATATTATCATAATCACAAAACGAGAGTTTTTTACACAAGTTAAAAAGAAATCCTTTATCATTCTTACGCTACTCGCCCCTATCCTGCTCATTGGTTTTGGTGGGCTAGTTAGTGTAATGTTCAAGGCGAACGAAACCTCACATACTTTCAATGTGATTGACAAAAGCGGACTTTTTCAGAACTTGAAATCTAGCGAAACTATACAATATATTCATATTTCCGAA
>JAUNHO010000152.1 GCA_030523905.1 Bergeyella zoohelcum | reverse complement strand
AAAGTGTAAATTTTGACGATTGAATAGTCATAAATAACTTTATATGCTAATAAATAACTATTTTACAAAAACTATTGCGAAATTAACAACTAATATTGAAATTTGCAGAAAAGAATATGAGAAGCGGACAGAAACCATTGTTGATTTACATCGATGAAGATTTGAAAGCAAAATGGAAAAGCATCTGTAAAAGTAGGAGGATAACTTTTAAGAGCCTTATCGTGGATTCCGTAGAAGACCGAATGATGGACAACGAAAGGCGAAGCGTAATAGAGTTCATTGAGGCACAGGATAATATTTACAAGAAAATTGAAAACAACATCAATCAATTTGCAAAAATCGCCAATACGAGTAAGTGGATTAGCGAAATGGAAATGAAAATTTTCAATCAGCATTTATCTGAAATCCGAAAAAGGCAACAGGAACAAACCGATATGTTTAAGATTATTTTTGAACTACTGGCAAAATGATAGTGAAGATTTTATCTGCAAGTAAAAGTTTCAGCGGTGTAGAATACAACGACAAAAAAGTGGAGAACGGCAAAGGGGAATTAATGACGATGAAAAACTTTCCTTCGTTCATCAATGAAGAAAGTAGTCCGCAGGAGGTTAAGGATTACTTAAAATCCATATCCAAAAGCAATAAGGTGAAGAAACCACAATTTCACGCTGTAATTTCTACTAAGTTCCAAAAACATTCCAAAGAGGAACTGACAAACATTGCCAATCATTTTATGCAGGAAATGGGATATGAAAACCAACCTTATATCGCTGTTTTTCATAATGATACGGATAATAATCACATTCATATTGTTTCCACAAGGGTAGATAAAAGCACAGGAAAAAAGATTGATGATAGTTTTGAACGATTGAAATCTCAAAAAGCATTGCAAAAGGTAATGGAACGCCTTTACCCAGAGCAAAAACTGAACGAAGAAATAGATAAACTACTGAAATACAAGTATTCTTCCTTCAATCAGTTGAAAGAATTATTGGAGAGAAGCGGTTTCAGACTTTCTAAAAATGAAAACAACGAAAATCGTTGGGATATTCTTAAAAATGGGGTTCAGCAGAGAAGTTTGTTTCAAAATCAAATTTCATTCAGTAGCAATTCGGATAAGAACCGAAAAAAGCAGATAAGAGCCATTATAAAAAAATATGCAGAAGTCTATTCTACCAAGACTTTCAAGGTTATAGATGACAGAAAGCAAAGGGATTTGTACGAGAAAGAGACCAACGCCACACCCAAAATAGAATGGGAAAGCGAGTTGCAAAAGAAACTTCGTGATAGGTTTGGGATTGACATCATTTTTCATCAAAAGGGAGAACAAACACCTTTCGGATATACGCTGATAGACCACAAATCTAAATCGGTATTCAAAGGGAGTGAAATTCTCAAAATGAATGAGGTTTTTGAATTTACCAATGAACAAATTGACAAGAAAAGTTTTGAGGTTTTGAAAGATTTCAATATCACAAATGAAAAAGAAAAAGCCATTTTGATGAATTGGTACAATGAAAAACATTCTCAAAATCCTATTCAAGAGTATATGTTGTTCTTCAACAAAAACAAAAATGATAAAATCAAAGAACAAGGGCGTGAAGATGTTTTGAATCTTATCAGAAGCGGAAAAAATCAATCGGATAAAGTAGATATTATCAATGTAGAAGGTAAAAATTATGCTATTCATACTCAACTGCACCAAATTTGGGAAGTGGAGCAATTAGTAGGAAAAGCCCCGTATCAAGAGTTTATGAATCAAATAAACGATAACGAAGATGCAATAATAGAAGATGTTATAAATGCAGGAGCAGGGTTGGTAGAAAGCACCATTGATATTATTGAAAGTGCGTTGCAACCCAATTATGGAGCAGAAATAGAAGACGAATTTGACCCAAGAAAGAAAAAACGAAAAAAGCGATAACTTATGATTATCACATTTGGAACACAAAAAGGAGGCGTAGGAAAAACCACTCTTGCAATAGCATTAGCCAATTATCTTACCTTGAAGAAAGATAGAAAAGTGTTTGTTTATGATTTTGATTTCCAAAAATCATTCTATACAAGGTGGAAAGAAGCAGAGATTGCAGATGAGACAAAAGATTTACCTATTATTTACGATGTGAAAGTTGTAGAAAAAGAAGAAGAATTGCCTTTCACGGATATGGACAAACTCCTTGCGTTGAAAGACAGCCAAGACATTCATCTATTTGATTTGGGCGGAACGCTGGATACGAGATATTCGTCTCTTTTGGTTTATTCTGACATTCTTGTTATACCATTTGAGTATTCCAATGTGAGCATAAAATCCACTTTGGTATTTATAGAATTGATTACCAGCCAACTTGAAACAGAGTCGTCTTTGGTTTTTATCCGTAATAGATATGATGCAGGATACAATTATCCTAACCAAGAATATATGGATAACCTTTTGGAGCAATACGGCGAAATCGTCCCTACTCCTGTATATAAACGAAATGTATTACAAAAAATAAGCACAAGGGAGTTCAAAAAGGATTTGAAAGATGCCATTAAAACCAATCTTGATGAACTGATAGACATAATCAACAATTTAACTGAAAATAAATACAACTTATGACAATGGGAAAATTCGTATTGGTAGTTTTAGCCATATACATTTTATACTATGCAGGAAATATCATCTATGATTTGTATATCAAAAAAGAAAAGGTAGAAGAACCAGAGGAGCAAGTTCTAACCATCGATGGCATTGAAACCGAAGAAAATGTTTCTAATATCCAAATTGATGATGTGGAAGAAATAAATTCTGCTCAAAATACCCAAGAAGAATACGAAAGAGATTATAATGGAGATGATGACAAACCGCAACATAATCAACAGGTTAATATAGAAACTATCAAACAAAAACACGAAGCTGAAAACGAATTAGAAAACTATACTACCGATGAAAATAAAGATGAAAGTGATACTGAAAATATAGAAATACAAGAAGAACCGATTGTAAAAAAAGGATTTGGAAAATTATTTTCCCCTTTTGATATAAAACAAATGATACAGAATGCAGAAACTAAAGTTACAATTGCTGATGTAAAAGATGGTTACGCATTTTACAATTTAGGATAAGAATACAAATTTTAATTTTTAATAATATGAACAAGTTAAGTTTTAGAATCAGCAAGAAAAAGTTGATAGGAAATGCTTTGACATTAGCATTAGTGTTATTTATGTATTCTCCAATGTATGCTGAAGCTGCACTTAATGATGCGGCTAGAACAGTAGGTGGATGGAAAGAGGAAATGAAAGCATTAATCTATGCTGTTGCGATGGTAGTTGCCTTTATTGGGGCTTTAAGAATTTACAACAAATGGCAAAATGGAGACCAAGACATTAATAAAGAGTTAATGGGCTTCGGAGGGGCTTGTATTTTTCTTACACTAATTCCTTCTCTTATTGATTCATTTTTCAATATTTAAGTGGTAGGATTTTTTGTATATTTGTGCTATAAAAATACTTCGTATGGAATACCCAATAAGTTTAGATACAGCCTTACAAATCGTGGGTTCGTTGAA
>JAUNHO010000151.1:910-3572 GCA_030523905.1 Bergeyella zoohelcum | reverse complement strand
CGTAGCCCAAGTATCCACCATTGTTCCGCTATCTACGAACGCCCCAATATTCACATAAGATGGCATCAAAATAACCCCAGAAGCAATGAACGCCCCCTCTCTTGCCACCGCGTGAGGCACTACTCTTACGCCTTTTTCGGCATAGTTTTTCTTCAATGGGATTTTATCGTGGAACTCAAAAGGACCTACCTCTATGGTTTCCATTTTTTGAATTGGGAAGTACATTACCACAGCTTTTTTCACCCATTCATTCACCTGCCAACCATCGGCTACTGGCTCTGCCACACGCAACTCGCCCTTGTCTAATAATGCAATCACCTCACGGATAGCCACTTTACTTTCTTCCTGTTCTAGCAAATCTCTATTATCCCAGATTTGCTCTATTTTTTGTTGTAAATTCATATTTTTTTTGGATATTATTTCAGATTCTATTTTTTGCAAAAATACAAATTGTGAATGATTTTTCAGCATCAGTTTCAGATTCCAAGTTTTGAAATAAGCTCTGAAAACCAGTTTTTCTCTTTTTCTTTCACATCAATATTAGGATTTATTTTTTGCAATTCTTTTATAAAATCAAGTTTTTTTATAGGTGAAATTATAACAAAATCACCCTTTCCGTATTTTATTTTCAATCTATCTAATGATGACGCAGGAGAAGATATAGGATTATTGGTTTCTTCTATTGATATTATTTCATTTATCTTTATTACGCAATACTTAAACCCCAAAATATTGATTATCAAATCATTATCTTTTATAATATACTTACTATAAAGAAAAAGCGAAATAATAAAAATCAGAAAAATATACCACCAATTCCACATACTGATAAAAATTACCGCTAAAAAAATCACTAATTCTAGCCCTATTTTCGTCCTATATTCTTTCATTTTATCATTCATTAATCAATGATTTACAATAATCTCCTTGCAAAAAGAAAGGCTTTGTTCCAATATTTCTCATTAAGCGAGGAAATAATCACCCCTTTGGAAGTAGAGGAATGAATGAATTTTATTTCGCCCTCATCGGCTATGCTATGCACTATCCCTACATGGGAAACGCGTGTGCCACCAGCCGTTGCAAAAAACACTAAATCACCAGGTTGTATCTCTTCTACACTTACTTTCTCGCCCACCAACGCTTGGTCAGCAGAGCGTCTAGGGACTTTCTTTTGGTTGTCCTCAAAGACTTTACATACTAGCCCCGAGCAATCAAACCCTGCGGAAGTTGTTCCTGCCATTTTATACGGCACACCTATGTATTTTTCAGCATCTTTCAAAATTTTTTTTATATTTTGAGGTGTTTTACCCCTATAATCTGATGACAAATTTTTATTAGTTGTACTTTTCGTAATTGTTTTAGGAGTTGGTTTTACTACGCTTTTATTCGTTCCACAACTCACAACAATCATAAGCATAAAGAGATAGAATGTTATTTTTCTCATTTTGTGTTTTTCCAATTTTCCACAAAGATAAGATTTTTTTGCTTCAAAACTATGAGAAATCATTTATTTACTTGATAAGTATGATAGATAGCATATTTTACAATTTATTAACAATGTCTTAATAAAAAAAGATGTAACTTTGTATTGTAAAAACTAGATCATTATGAAGCGTTCTTTATTAACTTTTATGCTTTTGCCTGTCGCTATGTGGGGGCAAGAGATTCCGCAATATTATAATAATATTGATTTCAAACAATCAAAAGAAAATGTAAAACAGCAGATTGCGTACAAAATTACGAGTTCGCATCAGGAGATTGGCTACAACGAGGTATGGAATGTACTTGATAGAGCCGACCAAGACCCTGAAAACCCTGAAAATGTGCTTCTTATCTATGGACACAAGGGCAATGGTACCGATAGACAAGCAAGAAGCAGAGCAAAAAACAAAAAAGGAAAAGGAGGTGGAAATGCCAATAAATGGAACCGTGAACATGTCTTTGCGAAATCTCTCGCCTCTCCCAAACTCATTGGGTCTGGAAATAAAATAGACGCTGGGTCTGATGCTCACAATCTCCGTGCAGCCGATGTCAATTGGAACTCCACTAGGAATAATCGTAAATTTGAAGATGCACAAGGTTTTTCTAAAAAAGTAGGAGAAAACTGGTATCCTGGCGATGAATGGAAAGGAGATGTAGCTCGTATTATAATGTATATGTATGTGAGGTATGGTAGCAGAACCAAGCCGAATAATATAGGGGTTGGTGGAAATGCCGAATTTCAAATCCCTGATATGCCTGATGTTTTCCTAAAATGGAATGTACAAGACCCTCCTTCCGAATTTGAAAAACGAAGAAATGAGGAGATTTTCAAAACCCAGCAAAATCGTAATCCGTTTATAGACAATCCTTATTTAGCAACGCTCATTTGGGGAGGAGAAAAAGCAGAAGACCCTTGGAAACTAGCAAAAACCCTTGGTACATCTGATATATTCAAGCAAGAAGATAAAGCGATTCTTTATCCTGCCATTACATACGCTAATGAAGAGATAAGAATAAGCAAGGAAATCCACCATTTACAGATTTTTGATATGGGTAGTCGTCTTGTTTTCAGTAAAGAAAATAAAACCAGTACTTTCTCTGCTCCATCACAAAGTGGTGTATATGTTGTAAAAATGCTAGATTCTAAAAACAACAAAGTATATACTGAAAAAATTATTGT
>JAUNHO010000151.1:0-900 GCA_030523905.1 Bergeyella zoohelcum | reverse complement strand
AATAGAATCATAAAACAACTAAAAGATTAAAGTATTTTAAACAAATTTTATTTTTCATCATAATAATTAAAAAATCATAGATTTATTGTAGTTTAGTTAAATTAATAGACGAAAATTTATATCTTTAATCTCTGAAAATAGATACTTTTAGTTATCTTAAATCTAAAAAATATTAGTTTTTTTGTCTTTTTTTCGTATATTCGTGGCACAAAAGGTATTTTGTTATGGAAGCGTACGATTTGGAACAAGAAAACAAGGAGATTTTAGCAAGGTATAAAGATCTGATTGCCAATACTTATAGAAGCCTCGATGAAGAGCAAAATAAACTCATTCGCACAGCGTTTGATTTGGCATTAGATGCTCACAAAGACCAGAGAAGAAAAACGGGGGAGCCTTACATCTATCACCCCATAGAGGTCGCGAAAATAGTAGCGAACGAGATGGGGCTGGGGACTACCTCCATTGCCTGTGCTTTGCTTCACGATGTGGTGGAAGATTCGGATTATACCTATGAGGATATAAAAAAATTATTCGGTGAAAAAATCGCCGATATAGTAAAGGGGCTGACCAAAATTTCCGTAATGGGGCAGAATAGTGATGTCTCGGCTCAGTCGGAAAATTTCAGGAAATTACTCCTTACTCTCTCTGATGATTTTCGTGTGATTCTTGTTAAAATCGCAGACCGACTCCACAATATGCGGACGCTGGATAGTATGCGACCAGACAAGCAAAAGAAAATCGCCTCCGAGACCGTCTATATCTACGCACCACTTGCACACAGACTTGGTTTTTACAATATAAAATCCGAGTTGGAAGACCTTTCTCTGAAATACAATAACCCAGAAGTCTATAAGGAAATCACCGAAAAATTGGAACTCGCCAAGGAGCATCGCGAGAAAT
>JAUNHO010000150.1 GCA_030523905.1 Bergeyella zoohelcum | reverse complement strand
CAATATTAATCTTTACGAAAAAGTATTAAACATCAATAAAAAAGATGATTTATTTCTTATAAAAACCTCTAAAACCGAATATTTATCAAAAAACATTATTATCGCTACTGGTTTTTATGATATACCTAAAATGATTGGCGTAAAAGGAGAAGAACTACCAAAGGTAAAGCATTATTACACAGAGCCTTATCCTTACGCTAAACAAAAAGTAGTGGTAGTAGGAGCTAGTAATTCTGCCGTAGATGCTGCCTTGGAAATTTACAGAAAAGGTGCTGATGTAACAATGATTATCAAGGGAGATAAAATCTCTGATAGCGTAAAATACTGGATAAAACCTGATGTGGAAAACCGAATTGCGAACGGAGAAATCAAGGCTTTTTTTGAATCTGAATTGGTAGAAATCACCGAAAATGCAGTCGTTTTCCGAGATAAAAAGCAAAATATCCATACCATACAAAATGATTTTGTACTGGCAATGACTGGCTATCTCCCTGATTTTGAATTTCTAAAAAACACAGGTATAGAGCTGATAAGCAACAACTTAAACCCCAACTATAACCCCGATACAATGGAAACCAATGTCCCAAATATCTATTTGGCTGGGGTGGTCTGTGGCGGTATGGACACGCATCTTTGGTTTATAGAAAATTCTAGAGACCACGCAGGAAAGATTATTAACAATATCCTAAAAAAAGAGATAAAAAATTAATAATATGATAATTGATTTACTTTTCCCTGATAGATGTGTAGGCTGTAATAGAATTATCAATTCTACGGAGATTATTTGTCCTTTATGCTATTCTCATTTACATCTTACTCATTGGGATTTCACGAAAAGTAATGAACTGAAAGAGAAGTGCTTACCTTTATTCCCTGTGGAAAATGCGTTTGGACTGATGCACTTTACCCAAAATTCTTTGAGTAGAAAAATAATCCACGAACTGAAATACAAAAAACGAGAAAAAATAGGGCAATTTTTAGCCCAACTTACCACTCATTATCTCAATTTCAAGGATAAAAAGCCTGATTTATTGGTCTCCGTTCCGCTTCATACAAGGAAGGAAAAAGAAAGAGGCTACAACCAACTTCACGCTTTCACGGAATATCTTTCAGGACATTATGGCATTCCTTTCAATCATTATATTCTCAAAAGAAATGCCTATAAAACGGCACAAGCCCTAAAAGATAAATCTGAAAGAAAATCTACCGATAGCCTTTTTTCATTAACCCAAAACATTGAAAATCAACATATTTTATTAATAGATGATGTTTTTACTACGGGCAATACACTATCCTCTATCGCTTGGGAATTTCTGAAAAAAGGCAATAACAAAATCAGTATTTTGGTAATGGCAGTAGATGAATAACAGGTTTATCTCTGCAATTTTTCGCCATAGGACAAGTCGCCTGCATCGCCCAAACCTGGGGTAATGTAGCCTTTATCCGTCAAGCCCTCATCTACGGCTCCTACCCAAATGTAAGCTTCTGGATACGCATTTTTCAGCAATTCTACGCCTTGTTTGGAGGCTATCGCTGCTACTATGTGCAGTTGCGTAGGCGTTCCGTGATTGAGTAAATCCTTCAAAGCCTCTACCAAACTTGCCCCAGTTGCCAGCATTGGGTCTGCCACTATGAGCGGTCTGCCATCAATATTTGGGCAAGTGAGATAGTCCTGCTTTATGGAAAAATAGTCATTAGCATCGTGCTTTCTGTATGCTGCTACAAAACCACAATCTGCTTTATCAAAATAATTCAAAATGCCCTGAAACAACGGCACACCAGCCCTTAAAATCGTGGTAACGACAGGCTGAACGGCTATTTCCCTTACCTTTATTTTATCCAAAGGCGTGGTAATCTCTACCTCCTTTTGTTCCAAATGTTTGCTAATTTCAAAGGCTGAAATTTCACCGATTCTTTCCAAGTTTCTACGGAATTTCAGTCGGTCTTTTTGGGTTTCTATATTTCTTAAATCGTTAATCCAAGAACTGACCAAAGAAAACTGATGAGATAAAATAGTAAGCATTTTTGTAAATATTTAATGATGAATGATTAGTAATTTTTTTCCTTTTTAATGAGCCATTTTAACTAAAAATTAGAATAAAGTTTTCGCAATTTTGTAGATATTATCTCCCTTACCCATAGAATAAAAATGCAGTACAGGTACGCCTGCCTCGCGGAGTTCTTTACATTGCTGTATCGCCCACTCTATACCGATTTCCTTTACCTCTGCATTGTTTTTTGCCCCGTCTATCGCTTTTACCAAATCCTCTGGATAGTCTATTTTGAAGACTTTTGGTAAGATGGAAAGATGCGTTTTGGTAGCCACTGGCTTTATCCCTGGGATAATAGGAACCTTGATGCCTATGGCTCTGGCTTGTTCTACAAAATCAAAATATTTTTGGTTATCAAAAAACATTTGGGTTACTACATAATCCGCCCCTGCATCTACTTTTTCTTTTAGCTTCTGCAAATCATAGTTCATAGATGGTGCCTCCAAATGCTTCTCTGGATACCCTGCCACACCGATACAGAACTTGTTTTCATCATAACAACGGCTATCATCGGTAAGGTATTTCCCTCTACCAACATCATTGATATGATGCACTAAGTCCACGGCGTAGTGATGCCCATTTTCATTGGGTACGAAGTGATTTTGTCCCTTCATTGCATCGCCACGAAGTGCCATCACATTATCAATTCCTAGATAGAGACAATCTACCAAAAGGTACTCGGTTTCTTCCTTGGTAAAGCCTCCGCAGAGGATATGCGGTACGGTATCCACATTGTATTTGTTCATCAGAGCGGCACAAATCCCAAGTGTCCCAGGTCTCATTCTGGTGATTTTTTGCTCCAAAAGTCCGTTTCCTTTATCCAGATAAACATACTCCTCTCGTGAGGTGGTTACATCGATGAACGGCGGACGGAACTCCATCAGTGGGTCTATATTTTTGTACAAATCACTGATGCCCGTACCCTTTTGTGGCGGTACGATTTCAAAGGAAAACAATGCCTTTCCGTTAGCATTTTTTATATGGTCTGTTATTTTCATTTTTATATTTTATTTTAATCTAAATTCAAGGGGCAAATTTAGTAAAAAAAGAGCAAAATCACGATAAGCAAGTGCTGCTTCATCTATATCAAACTCTGCTTTATCTTATTTTTAGATTACCACTTGTAAAGCAACTTCTGCTTCATTTACAAAATAATCTGCTTAACATTAAGCAAAGACTGCTTTATTTCTTTTTTATATTGCTTTATATTAAGCAAAGCCTTTCATTGAATATTTTTTACATTTAACTATTGTAAATCCATTATTTTTATTTTAGTTTTGCAAATCAAAATTTTATTAAAAATATGACAACTAGAGAAATAATAGTATTGGTCTTATTTTCCATAGGAATAGTAATGAATGCTACGGCAATATATAAAAATAAAAACGGAAATAATAAATATCTCTACCTTTCAACTTTGATTTATGTCGTTTGTATTCTTAATATTTTGTTTGATTAAAAATTAAGTTTTAATATAAAATGAGGCTTCCTAAATTTGGGAGGTCTTATTTTTTTATTAATAA
>JAUNHO010000149.1 GCA_030523905.1 Bergeyella zoohelcum | reverse complement strand
TCTCCATTTTAACTTTTTTGTTTAGAAGCAAATTTAATAAAATTTAATCTGATTAAAAAACAAATTCGTAATTTTGGCACAAATAATTTTCAAAACGATGAAAAAATATCTTTTTTTATTGGTAGGTTGTACGCAATTTACTTTTGCACAATTCACTGATTATAATGTAGTTAAAGAAATAAAAACACAAAAAAAAGGCGTGGTAGTTTCTGCCCATCCACTAGCGAGTGAAGCAGGAGCAAAAATCCTAAAAATGGGCGGAAATGCCTATGATGCAGCCATTGCGACTCAATATGCTTTGGCGGTAGTCTATCCTCAGGCGGGAAACATCGGTGGTGGTGGCTTTTTGGTAGGTGTGAAAAATAGTGGTGAGAAATTCGCATTGGATTTCCGAGAAACCGCTCCTGCAAAGGCTCATAAAGATATGTATCTGGACAAAAAAGGAAATGCCAATACAGACCTATCCCAAAATGGACGACTCGCTGTGGGCGTACCTGGCTCTATTGCAGGGTTTTACGCTACTCTTCCACATTGCAATCTACCTATGGAAACCCTTATTCAACCCGCAATTGATATTGCCGAGCAAGGCTTTGCCATTACCGAACAAGAGGCGAATTTACTCAATTCTTTAAGGGAAAATTTCATTAAACATAATGCTAAACCTATTGCTTTCGTAAAAGCCGAACAATGGAAAGCAGGAGATTTATTAGTCCAAAAAGAATTGGCTGAAACCCTAAAAAGAATCCAAAAATACGGAATGAAAGACTTCTACGAAGGCGAAACGGCAAGGCTAATTGTGGAAGAAATGAAACGAGGAAATGGCATCATCAGTCTAAAAGATTTGAAAAACTATAAAGTTGAAAGCCGAAAACCAATTGTTTTCAACTATAAAAATCACGAAATCGTTACAATGCCATTGCCATCAAGTGGCGGAATTCTTTTGGCTCAAATGCTAAAAATGTCCGCGATGGAATCTTTGGAAAAACACCAGCAAAACTCCGCCGAAGCCGTACAAATAATGACCGAAGCAGAGCGAAGAGCCTATGCCGACCGAGCTGAATATATGGGCGACCCTGCCTTCATTAATAATAAATCGGCAATGCTAATGTCTGATGAATACCTCAAAAATCGTTGGAAATCTTATCAACCAAGCCACGCTACACCAAGTGCTGAGGTGGGGAAAATCATCAATCCGAATAAAGAATCCACGGAAACCACCCACATCTCCATAGTGGATAAAGACGGAAATGCAGCCTCTGTAACCACCACATTGAACGGACTTTACGGAAGTAGCGTAGTAGTGGCAGGAGCAGGTTTTTTCCTTAATAATGAAATGGACGATTTTTCCGTAAAACCTGGCGTACCAAATCTTTACGGAGCAGTAGGTGGCGAGGCAAATAAAATAGAGGCAGGAAAAAGAATGCTTTCTTCTATGACCCCTACCGTAGTACTGAAACACCAAAAACCTTATTTGGTGGTAGGAACGCCTGGTGGGACGACTATTCCTACTTCGGTTTATCAGTCCATTGTCAATATTATTGATTTCAAACTTTCTCCGAATATGGCGGTAAATAGCCCTAAATTCCATCATCAGTGGCTACCAGAACGCATTGATTTTGAGCAAACTTTTCCACAATCTACCATTAAAGATTTAGAAAAAATAGGATATAAAAGTCATTTGAGAAAGCAGATTGGGCGTACAGAACTCATTCTCATCAACGAAAACGGAACAATAACCGCCGTAGCCGATGGCAGAGGTGATGACTCCGTAGCAGTGGAATAAAAAAGAAAAGGTTAGAACAATTTCTAACCTTTTTTATTTTGAATATTAGTGGGCTTCTAGCCAGTTGTCTCCTACACCTACTTCCGTAAGGAGTGGCACTTTGGTGGTAATGGCAGATTCCATCTGTGTTTTGATGAGTTCTTTCGCTTTTGAAACTTCATTTTCTGGGGCTTCAAAAATAAGTTCATCGTGTACCTGTAAGAGCATTTTCGTTTGTAAATTTTGGAGTTTCAGCTCGTTTGCTATTTTTATCATCGCTATTTTTATCACATCGGCTGCACTCCCTTGTATTGGGGCATTTACGGCATTTCGCTCGGCGTGTCCTTTCACTACAAAATTACTAGAATTAATGTCTTTCAAATGGCGTTTTCTTCCCAAAATAGTTTCTACATAGCCTTTCTCACGGGCATTTTGCACCTGATTTGCCATATAATCTTTTAGTTTCGGATAGGTCGTAAAATAGGCATCTATCATTTGCTTCGCCTCCGAACGAGACATTCCCGTTTGGTCTGCCAAAGTAAAAGCCCCTTGCCCATAGATAATCCCAAAATTCACGGCTTTAGCTTGGCTTCGTTGTGTTTTTGTAACGGCATCTAGTGGCACTTTGAAGAGTTTTGAAGCCGTAGAAGTATGAATATCTTCACCATTTTGGAAGGCTTTTATCATATTATCTTCACCTGAAATCTCGGCAATTAAACGAAGTTCTATCTGCGAATAATCGGCGGAAATGATTTTCTTTCCTTCATCTGCCTTGAAAGCCCCACGAATCTGCTGACCTCTTTGGGTTCGTATCGGTATATTTTGCAAATTGGGGTTCATAGATGCCAATCGTCCCGTTGCCGCAGTAGTCTGCGAAAAATGAGTATGCACCCTATTGGTTTTCACATCTATCTCCTCTGGCAAGGCATCTACATAGGTAGATTTTAGTTTTTGATAGGTTCTATACTCTAAAATTTCATTGATAATTTCGTGTTTGGAAGCCAATTTTTGCAACACATCTTCCGAAGTTTTATATTGCCCAGTTTTTGTTTTTTGGGCTTTTGGGTCTAGATTCATTTTTTCAAATAAAATCTCTCCCAGCTGACGAGGCGAGTTGAGATTAAACTCCTGACCAGATAAACTAAATATCTTATTTTCAAGGTTTTTCAAATCATTTTCAAGGTCTTTGCTCTCCTGCTCTAGCCAGTTTTTATCCAAAGAAATCCCCTCCAATTCCATATCTGCAAGAATGGTCATCAGTGGCATTTCTACCTGATAAAACAAATCTTCCAAACCTTCTTTTTTGAGTTGAGGAGCAAAAATTTCGTACAATTGGAAAGTAACATCGGCATCTTCTGCGGCATAATTGGTCTGTATATCTAGTTCCACATCTCGGAAATTTCCTTGCTTTTTTCCTTTTTTACCAATAATTGTCTCAATGGAAATAGGTTGATAATTTAGGTAAATCTCTGAAAGATAGTCCATTCCGTGTCTTCCATCTGGGTTGAGAAGATAATGAGCAATCATTGTATCAAAACAATTACCTTTTATCTCAATACCATATTGTTTGAGGATTTTGTAATCATATTTGAAATTATGTGCGATTTTCAAAATCTCTTCTTTCTCAAAAAATGGCTTAAAAATCTCCAAAGTCGCCAAACATTCTTCTCTATTTTCAGACAAAGGAATGTAATAACTCAATCCTTTTTTATAGCTAAAACTAATGCCTACCAGCTCTGCATTGAGTTCGTCCAAAGAAGTGGTTTCCGTATCAAAACAAACCGATTTCTGTTTCAATAAATTTTCCACCAATAATTTTTGGGCTTTTGGCGTATTAACAAATTGATAAAGATGTTCGGTATTT
>JAUNHO010000148.1:895-3642 GCA_030523905.1 Bergeyella zoohelcum | reverse complement strand
TTCTTTGGTACAGCTTTTTTCGTAGTAGCGGCTTTTACACCGATTATTATGATGAAAATAAAAGAGCTAACCCCAAAAGATAAGAAAGATGTAAAAATAGATATGGTACTCATAGAAGAGCAACCAATCATAGAGGAGGAGATTATAGAAGATACTCCACCGCCACCACCGCCACCACCAGTAGAGGAGGAGAAGATAGAGATTATCCAGAATGTGGTGCCAGAGCCAAAGAAAACACCGCAAGTGGAAACCCCACCACCGCCAATCTCGGTGCAAAAGGAAACCACTACGGGGCTTGTAGCACAGGAAGGGGTGAAGACACCTACCTATACACCACCACCGCCACCACCATCTACAGGGACAAAGACGGCTACTGTGGAAGCAAAACCAGCAGTAAGTACTACCGAAGTTTATACGCAGGTAGATCAAGAGTCGGAATTCCCAGGAGGTCTGAATGCGTTTAGAAGTTCGGTTTCTCAGAATTTTGACACTTCCGTAATGGAAGGAGGGGAAGGAACTCTGAAAACGGAGATTACTTTCGTGGTAGAGAGAGATGGTACCATCTCACAGGTAAAGGCTACTGGTTCTAACTCTGATTTCAATAGAGAAGCAGAAAGAACCGTTAAATCTATCAAGAAGAAATGGACACCAGCGAAAATCAATGGTCAGCCAGTTCGTTCAAGATTTAGATTACCTCTTACTATGAATTTTGAGTAAAATTTATAATAATTTTGTGAAAAGAGAAGCTGTATATGCTTCTCTTTTTGTATTTTTGTATTTATGATATTTAGTTGGCTTTCATTATTTACAGGCGTTTGCTATGTGGTATTGGGTGTTTTTGTAATGCTCAACCAGTGGTTTATTATTCCATTACAGTCTATTTCTGCGTATGGTTTGGGAGTTTTGTTGGTACTTTACGGATTTTTTCGTATATTTAGAGCCGTAAAAAGAATTATAAACAAAGGTGATGAATAAATTTTTATCTTTTTTATGCCTTATCTTGATTGTTTCTTGCAAGAAAAATGAGCAATCAAAACCAAGGGAGTATCACAATGCGAGTATCACGATATTCACAGATGACTCTTATAAAAGCGTGGTAGAGGCTTTGGCGGAGGCGTATATGATAAGCTATCCAGAGGCAAAAGTAGATGTGAAAGTAGAAAAAGAAGATATTGCTTTTATGAATTTGCTTGAAAATAAAGCAAAAATGATTACTTTTTCTAGAAATTTATCTGAAAAAGATAAAGAAAATTATAAATTAGTAACAGAAATGGAATACAAACCTACGGCGTTTGCAGCCGATGCAGTGGTCTTTGTAGTCCCGAAATCTTCGGAAAGAGAGCGTATTTCGGTAGAAGAAATAAAAAAAGAACTCCATTCTGATGAAAAAAAACTTATTTT
This sequence comes from Bergeyella zoohelcum, assembly GCA_030523905.1. Classification (GTDB taxonomy): domain Bacteria; phylum Bacteroidota; class Bacteroidia; order Flavobacteriales; family Weeksellaceae; genus JAUNHO01. Next base: position 2,241 of record JAUNHO010000148.1, on the reverse strand, counting down.
TGACGGCACAAATGCAGGGAATCTCAATTTTGTGGCTCAAAAAATAAATGAAGAACCAAAGAATTTGAAATTTTCTATTATAAAAGGAAATGAAAATGTGATAAAACAGCTCCACCAGTATCCTAATAAAATAGGTGTGGTGAGTTTGAATACCATTAGCCGACCGCATTCCACAGAAGCGAAGCGACTTCGTGAAATGGTAAAAATATTAGAGATAGTAGATGGTAAAACAGCATATGTGCCTAATATTGAGACTATTAAAAATATGAAATACCCTTTCACTAGGACTTTGTATTTTTTAGCAAATGAAACCACTTTCAATATAGCAAACGGAATTATGCGTTTTTCTTGTTCGCAAATTGGGCAAATGGTGGTAGAAAAAGAAGGTTTGCAACCATATTATCTCTATAAACGCGAAGTAGAGATGAGATAAAATACAAAAATGGAACAAATTTTGTTTATATAGTTAATAAGGATATTTTTAAGAGTAAAATATATTGAAATAGAGAAATAATAATTAAATTAACAAGAAAATAATTAGAATAATGAATATGATTAAATTACCGAAAAGGATTGTACTAGGAGCTGGGATTTTGTTTTATGCCAACGCTGTTTTTGCACAAACATTGCAAGAAGGAATCGCCAATGTAGATAGCCACAAATACGCAAAAGCAAAGCAGATTTTTAGTCAGATGATAGAAAAATCTCCAAAAGAGGCTAGTAATTATTTTTATTTAGGAAACTCATATCTTTCTCAGTTTGAGCCAAATTATGAGGAGGCTCAGGCTCAGTTTAATAAAGGTCTTTCCGTAGATGCTAAAAGTTACCTTAACAAAATCGGTTTGGTTGCTATCAAACTAGGAAAAGGCGATAAATCTGCCATTGCGGAAATCCAAAAAATAGTATCAGATTCTAGGGAAAAAGATGCCGAAGTGCTTTATAGAGCAGCAGAAGCACTTACAATGTTTGAGAAAAATAACGCTCCAGATTTAGCGATAGATTACCTTAATAAAGCTATAGAAAAATCAGAGAAATCTGGCGTTCCAGCATATTATTATTATACATTGGGAGATGCTTATCGTCTGAAAAAAGACCCAGGAAAAGCGATGACGGCTTACGATAATGCGGCACAAGTGGCTAAAAACAAAGCATCAGTTTTCACTAGAAAAGCAACCCTTTGGATGGCGGCTTCCCAATGGAAATTGGCAAAAGAAAATATAGATAATGCCATCAATATAGACCCTACTTATGCCCCTGCGTATAAGGCTTCGGCGGGATATAATTATAGATTTCAGGACAATGCGAAGATGACGCAAGACCTTATAAAATATACCAATTATGCCGAT
>JAUNHO010000148.1:0-885 GCA_030523905.1 Bergeyella zoohelcum | reverse complement strand
GATGATGACCCTAATACTCAGTTGGAAATCGCTAAACTTCACTTTGTGAATGGAGATTATAACAATTCAAAAGCGGTGTTAGATAAGGTGTTTGACCAAGTGAAGGACCCTATTAAATACAAATTAAAGGCGTATTTGGTTTTCGGTTCTAATGCTGATTACGCTTTGGCTAAACAAAATTTAGACCTTTTTATTAATAATGTAACCGATAAAAGCAGAATCCAACCAGCGGATACGGGGCTAGAAGGGCTTATAATAGCAGGTTTGGCAAAGAACGAACAAGATGCCACGAAGAAACAACAGATGCTTGCCGAAGCAATGCAGAAAATTCAGGTGGCTAAAAATGTTAAAGATGCAACGCTAGATTGGGATGCCGAGTTGGGCAAAATCCAAGGAGGTGTGAGCGAAGAAGCCGCATTGGCAGGGCCTACTAACCCAACGATTGAAGGGCTGAGAGCCAAACTAAAAACCGATCCGAAAGATGTGAATGCGTTGGTGGAACTCGGTTCGGCTTATCAACAGGCACAAAACTGGAACGGGGCTATTCTCACTTGGGATAAAATGATTGCTCTAAACCCTAATTGGGCGTATTCCTACTACGCAAAAGGCTCGTCTTATCAGCAAATGGGCAACCACGAAATGGCAGAGGCTTCTTACCAAAAATTCATAGATGTGGTGAATGGATTGTCTGCTGAAGAACAAGCACAGAACAAGGAGACGCTTTCCTATGCTTATTATTTGGTGGCTCATTACAGCCAAGAAAAGAATTTAGTAAAGGCGAAAGAATACGCTGCAAAGGCGGTAGAGCTTAATCCTTCTTACCAAGATGCAGTAGAGTTCCACAAAGCAATATCAGCGAAGTAATAGAAATTCATAGTCGTTTTA
>JAUNHO010000147.1 GCA_030523905.1 Bergeyella zoohelcum | reverse complement strand
TACTCCTATAATAATTGTTGTAATTTCAAGATAAATATTCAATGGAATAAAAAAAGCAAGTAGCGTCCAAACGAGACTAACCGACATAACCCCCAATGATATAACCCCAGAAACTCCATTCCATAACTTTCCTAAAAAAAACTCAGATATTTTACCTATTCCGCAAAAAACAGGAATTAAAACCAAAAAAACAACAAAAATATACAGCATTAATCCTTAATTATTTTTTACAAAAATAAGGAAATAAGATATTGTTTAATGTGATTATTTATAAAATTTATCAAAAATTTTATTCTATATGATAAAATAAATCTTATCTTTGCAACTTAAATCAATAAATTAAAACACAATGGGATTTGTAAAAGAATTTAAGGAATTCGCATTCAAAGGTAATGTGATTGACTTGGCAGTCGGTGTAATCATCGGTGCAGCATTTGGTAAAATCGTAAATTCATTAGTAGAAGATGTTATCACCCCTCTACTTTTGAACCCAATGCTAAAAGCAGCAGGTGCTGAAAACATTTCAAAACTAACTTGGAACGGAGTAGCTTATGGTAATTTCCTTTCTGCTATCATCAGTTTCTTGTGTATTGCATTTGTTTTGTTTTGGCTTATCAAAGGGGCGAACTCTCTCAATAAGAAGCCAGAAGAACCAGCAGCACCAGCAGGACCTACACAAGAAGATTTACTTGCTGAAATCCGTGATTTATTGAAAAATAAATAATCACCTTTTAGTAAAAAAATAAAAATACTCTGGAAATATAACCAGAGTATTTTTTTTCCCCTTAATAAAAAACTCCTCCAAAATCATTGGAAGAGTTTTTATTATAACCATTTATTATTCAGCGTCTTTTGCTTTCTTTTCAGGTTTTGGAAGTAATACTTTTCTTGAAAGTTTCATTTTCTTGCGGTTATCATACCCCATAAACTTCACTTCCACTATATCGCCTTCTTTGTATGGCACTTTATCGGTGCGTTTCCAGTCTATTTCGGAGATATGAAGTAACCCTTCTGTACCTTTGGAAAGCTCTACAAACGCTCCAAAATCTACGATTTTCACTACTTTACCCTTATAAACTTCGCCCAAAACAGGCACGAAAGCAATCTCGTTAATTCTATTAACCGCCTGATTAATCTTCTCTCTATCTGTTCCAGAAATTTCAATATAACCGATTTCGCCTTTTTCCTCAATGGTAATCACGGTTTCGGTATCTTTTTGCATCTGCTGAATAATCTTACCTTGTGGCCCAATCACCGCACCGATGAAGTCTTTCGGAATCTCCATCATTACCATTTTCGGAGCGTGAGGTTTCACATCAGCATTTGGTTTATCGATGGTTTTTAGCATTTCGCCAAGGATGTGAAGCCTTCCATCTTTCGCCTGCATCAAGGCTTTTTCTAGAATGTCCATCGTAAGTCCTTGGATTTTAATATCCATCTGACAAGCGGTAATTCCGTTCTCCGTTCCCGTTACTTTGAAGTCCATATCACCAAGGTGGTCTTCATCTCCTAAAATATCGGAAAGCACCATCCATTTCCCTGATTCTTTGTCGGTTATCAATCCCATTGCGATACCAGAAACAGGTTTTTTCATCTGAATACCAGCGTCCATCAGTGCCAATGTTCCTGCACAAACGGTAGCCATAGAAGACGAACCATTAGACTCCAAAATATCAGAAACTACACGAATGGTATAAGGATTTTCCTCTGGAATCATCACTTTCAATGCTCTTTGAGCTAAGTTTCCGTGACCGATTTCTCTTCTTGAAGTTCCTCTCAAAGGTCTCGCCTCACCTGTGGAAAATGGTGGGAAGTTGTAGTGTAGGAAAAATCTCTCATCGTGCTGGGTGATAACGCTATCAATTCTATTAGCGTCCATCAAAGAACCGAGAGTAACGGTGGTAAGAGATTGGGTTTCTCCCCTTGTGAAAACAGATGAACCGTGAGCAGCAGGTAAATAATCTACCTCGCACCAAATTGGTCTGATTTGCTGATTATTTCTACCATCAAGGCGAATATTTTCGTTCAAAATCAACTGGCGAACCGCCTCTTTCTGCACATCGTGGAAATAAACTTTCGCCAAAGTTCCTTTCTCTTCCAGCTCTTCTTCTGTATATTTAGCCAAAAACTCTTCTACCACAGCAGAGAATTTTTCGGCTCTTTCTTCTTTTGCACTTGGGTTTTTCGCAATATCATAATATCTCTGATAAGCAAAATCCCAAATCTCTTTTCTCAGCTCCTCATCGTGAGTTTCGTGGCAATATTCTCTCTTGGTTTGTGCTTTTTCTATCTTGGAAGCCAATCGGTTTTGAGCCTCTATCTGTGCCTTTATTTCCTCGTGAGCAAAGGAAATCGCCTCTATCATTTCCTGCTCGGAAATCTCGCTCATCTCACCTTCTACCATTACGATAGAGTCCATAGAAGCCCCCACCATAATGTCTAGTTCTACGCCACTTTGCAGGGTTTCCCAACTTGGATTGATGGACAAAACGCCATCTTTTTTAATCACACGAACCTCCGAAAATGGCCCATTGAAAGGAATATCCGTAATGCTTACCGCCGCCGAAGCCGCCAAACCTGCCAAAGAATCTGGCATTACCTTGCCATCATAAGAGATAAGGGAAATCATCACCTGTACCTCTGCGTGGAAATCTTCTGGAAATAGCGGACGCATCACTCTATCTACCAAACGCATCGTAAGCACCTCATCATCAGATGGTTTTGCCTCTCTACGGAAGAAATTACCTGGCACACGCCCTGCGGAGGAAAATTTTTCTCTATAATCTACTGTAAGCGGTAGGAAATCTACCCCTGGGTTGGCATCTTTTGCCACTACTACGGTTGCCAAAAGCATTGTGCCACCGCACTTTACCACCACTGCCCCATCGGCTTGTTTTGCCAATAGACCTGTCTCAATGGTAATCTCTCTGCCGTCTTTCATCACGACGGTCTCTCTAATTGCCTGAGGTTTATTGCTCATAAAAATCGTCTTTTTGCACTCCGTATTGAGTGCGTTGCTATAATTTAAACTCTTTAAATTTTCGCCGACAAAGGTAAGGAAAATCTTTTGTTTAATAGGAATTTATTTGGAGATTATATAATCTAAAAACATACTACACTATTATTTTAATTTTTTCTTATATTTGTGCCGTATTTATTAGGTGAAAAAACAAGAAAAAAATGCTAAAAAATTTGCATATATCAAATAAAAATTTAAGGGGGGGGTAAAACACCGCCTTGTTGCTGTTTTTTGCATTAGAAATATTGGGTTTCGTTCCTTTTTGTAGGGAGCGAAGCCTTTTTTGTTTTTTTTCTACCTTGATGAAAATTAAATTTATATCTTAATATTCAAAATTTTTTAATGCAATGAAATCTATCTTAAAATGGTCATTGGTACTTACAATGGCAATCACAACCACCCACTGTTCCCGCGATGAGGAGCCTACCGTAGTAAATGGCACCGATGGTAAAGACGGTGTAGATGGCAAAAACGGCTCCGTAATACACTCTGGCGAGGGTACTCCTGCTACTAGCCTTGGAAGTGTAGGCGATTTTTATTTTGACAAAAAAGCACAAGCCCTCTACGGCCCTAAAACCTCAAACGGCTGGGGAGAACCCACTAGCCTAAAAGGAAAAGACGGAACCAATGGAACTAACGGTAGCCAAATACTCTCTGGCACT
>JAUNHO010000146.1 GCA_030523905.1 Bergeyella zoohelcum | reverse complement strand
TCAAATTTACCTGATTTAAGAGCCAAAAAATCTTGATTTTCTACAAAACTAACATTTTCTGATACCTTTACAGACTCATCTAGCGTATCATAAGTTGCTTTTTTACAAGCAATTACAACTAAAAATAAAAAAAAGTTAAAAAAAAGTGTTTTCATTTGTCAAAGAAAAGAAAAAAGTCTTATTTTTGCAAACAGAAAAACGGACGCGTAGCTCAATTGGTTAGAGCGTCAGATTACGGCTCTGAAGGTTGGGGGTTCGACTCCTCCCGCGTTCACAAATCATTATAAATCAAGTGTTTATGATATGATACAAAAAACTCCCCTAGGTCATTCTTGGGGGATTTTTTTATATAAAAACAATTTATATCGTAAATATAACCTTTTTATTCCGTCTTCTGGAAGCCATTTAATAACTTCTGTTTCCATTTGAATACATTTCGTATATTTGAACAAACATTTTTCTACCTAAAGGTAAAGGAGCAAAAGCCTTATATGAAGGAATTATAGCTCCTCAAATTGATAAATAATAAATAATATGAAAGTAGATTTATTTTTAAGAATAATAGAGTTTATAGTACTATTATTTATAATAATGTATACATTATATAAAACTTGGGATACATCAAAGGCTTTCACCTTAATGCAATCAATAATGTGGCGTATTATATTTTTTATATTTATGGTCTATAATTTATATCAAGGTGAATACATTAGTATGAAAATATTTCTTTTTATTATTAAGTTATTTTGATAAGTCCTTTATAAAAAACACACAATAAGAAAAGATTAAAATTATGATTTATTTTAGAATTATAGAGTTCATACTTATTTTAGTAATTATTATTTATTATCTTAATGATACTTATAGAAATAGAAAATTAGGATTGAGAACAAAAACGGGAAGTACTTTTGCAGGGGTAATATTTATAATGCTAATGATTTATAGTTTTATATTAGTAGAATTTGTTATTGTTTTTTTATATAAAGTGATAAAAAAATATTTTTTTTACTAATAACAAATGCATATAAATTCAAAAATAATAAAGAATGAGATTTATAAGAAAATACCTAAAAACGATAATTATTCTAGTTATATCAAGCTGTTTGATTGTATTTAATACTATACTAATTATACACCTATCATTAAATAAACAATATTTAGTTTTCCCCTTATATGGAGAGAAAAATAATGGTTTTGATGAAATAGATGCGGATTATGGCAATGCTATTTTATACTTAATATTAAATACCTTTTTTATTATAATATTTATATTATATTACATATTAAAATCTATTTGTTTCAAGAGAAAAATAAATAGTTATGAAAATATATATTAAAGTTTTATTATTCATTCTTTTAGTAATCATTTCGTTATATTACACTTATGTAAAAATTAGATACAAAAATACTTATAAGATTAATGAAGATTGTACTTGTTCTAAGTTGTCATATAGTCATTTACCTAAGGAAGTAAAAGCAAAATATGAAAACTACAATAAACTTACAATAGCAGAAAAGCAAGATATTGATTATTATTTTTTAACAGAATCTGAAAATCTACAATATTATACAAACGGATTATTTAAGAAAAATAAAGATATTTTTGATTTTTGGTATATGGGGCAAACTCAAAATTTAATGTATAAAAACAGAATAAGATTAATTTTGAATGGATTAAACTATCCTTTTATCTTCTTTGATAAAACAATTTACTATCCTGAAAAAAATAAGGATATATTGAATACTGATTATCGTAAAATAGATTACTATGAATGTGAATTTCCTTAATAGAATTTATAGCCTTTGGTGAGATTTTATATAATGTGCATTCTACTTCTATTTTAAGGGATTTTTTAGTTGATATAGTAGCTTATTTATTACATTGAATCCTCTTTTAACATTAAAAAAACAGCCAATCTATAAAAAGACTGACTGCTTATACAAACAAATTTAATTATGAACGCATTCTATAATTTATTCTGATTTTGCCATTCTCTCGGCACGCTTTCTATCTTCCTCCGCAAGGATTTTCTTACGCATTCTTATGAAATTTGGCGTTACCTCTATGCACTCATCTTGCTGGATATATTCCATACATTCTTCCAGAGAGAAAAGGATTTTCGGAGCGATATTTCCGTCCTTATCCTTACCTGCGGCACGCATATTATTGAGCTGCTTACCCTCTACGATATTCACCACCAAATCACCTGGTTTATTCTGCTCACCTACAATCATACCTGCATAAACCTCCTCCCCTGGATCTACAAAGAAACGCCCTCTATCTTGCAGTTTTTCAATGGAATAAGCCGTAGTTTGTCCTTGGTTTTTAGAAATCAATACGCCGTTATTTCTTCCCGCAATAGCACCTTTGAAAGGTTTGTATTCCGCAAATCTATGTGCCATAATTGCCTCCCCAGCGGTTGCCGTTAGCATCTGTGAACGAAGCCCTATCAAACCTCTTGACGGAATTTCAAATTCCAAATGCTGCATCTCGCCTTTGGTTTCCATTATATGTAGGTCGCCTTTTCTTTGCGTAGCCAAATCTATCACACGCGAAGCATATTCCTCTGGTACATCTACCACCATTGTTTCGTAAGGCTCACATTTCTCGCCATCTATATCTCGGAGAATTACCTGTGGTTGCCCTATTGTCATTTCATAGCCCTCTCTACGCATCGTTTCAATCAATACAGAAAGGTGAAGAATACCACGACCGAAAACCAAGAATGTATTCGCATCATCGGTTTGCTCCACACGGAGAGCAAGATTTTTTTCTAATTCTTTTTCTAATCTTTCCTTTAAGTGGTTGGAAGTTACATACTTACCATCTTTACCAAAGAAAGGCGAATTGTTGATTGAGAAAGTCATATTCAGCGTAGGCTCATCGATGGTCAATCTTTCTAATGGCTCTGGGTTTTCCAAATCCACGAAAGTATCCCCAATCTGGAAGGCATCAAAACCTACTACGGCACAGATGTCTCCTGCCTGTACTTCTTGTACTTTTTTCTTGCCAAGACCTTCAAAAATGTATAGTTCTTTTACTTTTCCTTTTACGATTTTATCGCCCTCTTGTGCCAAACCAATCCACTGACCTTCCTTCACCGAACCTCTGGTAACTTTACCAATGGCTATTCTTCCTAAAAATGAAGAATAATCTAATGAAGTAATCTGCATTTGCAAGTTGCCCTCCTCTACTTTCGGAGCAGGAACATACTCTAAAATACCATCTAAAATAGGCAAAATGCTATCCGTAGGCTCTAATGAAGTATTGAACCAACCCTGTTTGGAAGAGCCATAATAGGTAGGGAAATCCAGTTGCTCCTCGGTGGCATCAAGGTTAAAAAATAGGTCAAAAACCTTATCATGTACCTCATCTGGACGGCAGTTTTCTTTATCCACTTTGTTAATCACCACGATAGGTTTCAAGCCAAGTTCCAATGCTTTTTGAAGCACGAATCGCGTCTGTGGCATCGGCCCTTCAAAGGCATCTACGAGTAGAAGTACCCCATCTGCCATTTTCAAAACTCTCTCTACCTCGCCACCAAAATCGGCGTGCCCTGGTGTATCTATTACATTGATTTTCGTATCCTTATAAGTTATGGAGATATTTTTTGATAAAATGGTAATTCCTCTTTCTCTTTCAAGGTCGTTGTTATCCATTATAAGCTCGCCACTTTCCTGATTTT
>JAUNHO010000145.1 GCA_030523905.1 Bergeyella zoohelcum | reverse complement strand
ATAAATTAACCATTTAGTTGATGCAAATTTATTAGTCATTTTTCAAAAACACAATATAATATATATCATATAAGGTCTATGACTGAAATCATAAAAAGATATACTATCACTACCCTACCTTTGTGCCAATTAAAATGATATGTATATGAAAAATGTAAAATTCTTTGCTCTATCAGCAATGTTTTTAGGTCTTATCTCTTGTGGAGGAGATAAAAATGCAGAAACTTCTGTGGATACTACAACTGCCCAAACAGAGGCTACAACCGATGCACCAGCAGGGGGAACAGGCGACTACGACCCAAAAAGAGGTCTCGGGAAGTACGATGAATCTAATGTAGATGTGAGTAAATTTGATGTTGCATTAGCCTCCAAAGGTGAAGCAACGGCACAAGTAAAATGTGCATCTTGCCACAAACCAACCGATGAAAAACTCGTAGGACCAGGCTGGAAAGGCATCACACAAAGACAAACTCCGCAGTGGATTATGAATTTCATCTCTAATCCAGATCCGATGATTGATGTAGATCCTGCACTTCAAAAACAACTAGAACTCTGCCTTGTAAGAATGCCAAACCAAGGACTTAGCGATGATGAAGCAAGGTCTATCTTGGAGTATATGAGACAGATTGATGGGGCGAAATAAATCGCAAAAAACGGAAACAATGTTAAATTTTTATAGTGTATGAAAACTTATAGACATTTAGGCATCGCGGCACTAGCTGCACTAGCGATGGCCAGCTGTAAGCCAAAAGGCACAGAAACCGCTGTGAGTGGTGATGCTGCCGAGAAAGTCTATGTGGCACCAGGTAAATATGATGAGTTTTACAACTTCGTCAGTGGTGGTTTCAATGGACAAGTGAGTGTATATGGTCTGCCTTCTGGTAGATTACTGAAAGTGCTTCCTGTATTTTCCCAAAACCCTGAAAATGGCTACGGATACAGCGAAGAAACCAAACCAATGCTAGAGACTTCCTTTGGGTTTATTCCTTGGGACGACCAGCACCACCTTGCTTTATCTCAAACCAAAGGCGAGGTAGATGGTAGATGGCTTTTTGCGAATGCTAATAACACACCGCGTGTCGCGAGAATAGACCTTACTACCTTCAAAACTGTAGAGATTATAGAACTTCCGAACTCTGCTGGTAACCACTCCTCTCCTTTCCTTACGGAAAACTCCGAGTATGTGGTGGCAGGTACGCGTTTCGCAGTGCCAATGGACGGAGACAATAGCGATGTACCTATTGATTCCTTCAAATCTAATTTCAGAGGAACGGTATCATTCTTGGGCGTTAATCAAGAGACTGGCGATATGGATTTGAGTTTCCAAATTGAGGCACCAGGTATCAATTTTGACCTTTCTCACGCAGGAAAAGGAAAGTCTCACGACTGGTTCTTCTTCTCTTGCTACAACTCTGAAAAAGCATTCTCTTTATTAGAAGTTAATGCTTCCCAAAACGATAAAGACTTCCTAATGGCAGTCAATTGGAAAAAAGCCGAAGAACTTGTGAAAGCAGGTAAAGGTAAAAAAGTAGCAACCAAATATGCCCACAATAAATACGATGAGCATACCCACACCGCTACTTCTACTATGAAAAATGAAGTAACCGTACTTACGGTAGATGAACTGAAAGCAAATGATGCTATCTACCTTATTCCTTGTCCGAAGTCTCCACACGGGTGCGATGTAGATCCAACTGGTGAGTATATCGTAGGCTCTGGTAAATTGGCTGCACTTATCCCTGTTTTCAGTTTTGATAAAATCCAAAAAGCCATCGCAAGTAAAACCTTTGATGGAGAATATGATGGCGTTCCTGTTATCAAATACGAGGCCGCTCTTCACGGCGAGGTAGAAAAACCTGGTCTTGGGCCACTCCATACCGAGTTTGATGGACAAGGCAATGCCTACACCTCTATGTTCGTATCTTCCGAAGTGGTAAAATGGAACATCAAAGACCTAAAAGTCCTAGACAGACAGCCTACTTTCTACTCCGTAGGACACTTGATGATTCCTGGTGGAGACTCTGCGAAGCCTTTCGGTAAATACTTGGTGGCTTACAACAAAATCACTAAGGATAGATATTTACCTACTGGACCAGAATTGACGCAATCCGCTCAGTTGTATGACATCAGTGGGGACAAAATGAAACTCCTTTTAGACTTCCCTACATTCGGTGAACCTCACTATGCACAGGCACTCCCAGGTAATATGCTCGCTGAAAAATCTGTAAAATACTTTGATATTGCTAAAAACAAACACCCATATGTAGCAAAAGGTGAGCAAGAAACCAAAGTAGTAAGAGAGGGCAATAAAGTCCATGTGTATATGACCTCCATTCGTTCGCACTTTGCTCCTGATAACATCGAGGGCGTAAAGGTAGGAGACGAAGTCTATTTCCATGTAACCAACCTAGAACAAGACTGGGATATTCCTCACGGATTTGCCATCAAAGGAGCACAAAATGCAGAACTTCTCATTATGCCTGGTGAAACCGCAACCCTCAAATGGGTACCAACCAAAGTAGGTATCTTCCCTATGTTCTGCACCGATTTCTGCTCTGCTCTACACCAAGAGATGCAAGGCTATGTAAGGGTATCTCCTGCGGGTAGTAGCACACCGCTATCATTCTCTCTCAACAAGAAAGATGAAACGCAAGGAGCTGCAAAATAATCAAACACTAACCAAAGGGCAGGCTTTTCTGCCCTTTTTATTCTTTTATCAAGATGAAAACTAATACTTTATCCAGTCTATCAAGGCTACTTCTCGCTGTATGTGGCGTGGGGCTTGTGGTTTCTATTTTCGTACCGATATGGTCCATTTACCTAGAAGCACCGCAGTATCCAGAGGGTTTGGCAATGTATCTTCACGCCAATAATATCACAGGCGATTATGAAAAAATCAATGGACTTAATCACTATATCGGAATGAAACTCATTCACCCCGAAGACTTCTGGGAATTTAGTGTATTACCATATATCTTGGCAATGTATGCTGTACTTTGCTTCGCATCGGCTTATCTCAATAAAAAAACACTTTTATACACGCTTACCCTACTTTTCCTTATCTTTGGCGTGGCGTTTATGGTAGATTTCTGGATTTGGGAATACAAATACGGACACGAGCTAGACCTTACCGCCGCCATAAAAGTGCCAGGTATGACCTACCAACCGCCACTTTTGGGCTACAAACAGCTTCTCAATTTTGGGGCTTACTCCTACCCTAACATCGGTGGAAGCATTATGTTTGGCGTGGGAGCCGTGCTAATTCTCTTATCCATAAAGGAATTTAGAGCGAAGCCATAAACCGAAATTTATCAATTTTTGAACAAAAAATATAATTCATTAAAATAAAACAATTATGAATATAACAAAAACATTCCTTGCAGGGAGTTTATTACTGGGCATCGTGGCTTGTACCGCCGACCAAAGCCCACAGGAAATCGCACTAGAGAAAGACCTTTGCGATGATTGCAAAATGAATATCACCGAGAAGGGCTATGCTACCGAACTCGTTACCGCAAAAGGCAAAGTCTATAAATTTGACGATATACAATGCTTGGAGGCGTTCAAAACCGCCAATCCAGACAAGGCAGAGGGAGCAAAAACCTACGCCGTGGATTTCCCATCAAAGGAATTTGTAGATACCGAAAAGGCAACTTTCATCACAGGGGGCGATATATCTAGCCCGATGGGTGGCAATACACAAGCCTTCAA
>JAUNHO010000144.1 GCA_030523905.1 Bergeyella zoohelcum | reverse complement strand
CGCAGGACCTCCACCCCAACTGAAAAAAAAGTCGTCTCCTTTTTCTATTACTTCATCTGCAAACCACTCTCCCAAGCCTTCGGCACTTGCCAAATATTCATACAAAATCTCTGATTGACAGTGCATTGGGTATTCATATTGAACTTTATTCTTTGCCATCGTTTTTATTTTTTTTCTTAATGAGCGTGCAATATAAAGATTTTTTTTTATTACACAATAAATAAAGAAAAATTTTTTATCTTTTTTATCCAATAGAGATAAAGTGGATTGATTTTTGGTCTCTTATTTGGATATAGTACAAAATTAAATTTCTAAAAATAGAAGGCTACCGCTGAATACAGTAACCTATTTTTGAATATTGCGTTTTTTACTTCGTGCTAGGCTCTACTTTTCCTTTTATGTACAGGGTAATTCTGCCTTTTTCTGGGTCGTTAGAATAGACTTCTATCATCTTTTTGAAGTCTCCATTCAGCTTTGTGTTGTAGCCTACTTTTATTTTTGTTGTTTTCCCTGGTAAGATAGGTGCTTTGTCCCATTCTGGGGTAGTACAACCGCAAGAAGCTTGTACTTTATTGATAATCAGAGGTTTGTTACCTGTGTTTTTTACGATGAAAAATCTCTGACCATCAGCCCCGTTTTTTATTGTGCCGTAGTCTATAGTATTGTTATCAAACGAAATAGACTGAGCGGAAGCGAAAAATATACCACTGAAAATTAATGCCCCCAAAACCAATTTTTTCATAATTTTATTGTTTGAAAAGTTAAAATCTTTGTTTATTTAGATAAAAAATCTTTGCAAAGTTAAAAATAATTTTAATTAAATTCTATTAATCTTTTACCTTTTCATATTTTTGCAAAATACAAGCCAAACTATATTCAAAAATAAAAAAATATGCAAATATCAGATAAATACAATCCGCAGCAAACCGAGCAGAAATGGTACAATTACTGGCTAGAAAACAAGTTTTTCCACTCCACGCCAGACGATAGACCGCCTTATACCATCGTGATTCCACCTCCCAATGTTACAGGTATTCTCCATATGGGGCATATGCTCAATAATACCATTCAAGATGTACTTGTTCGCCGTGCTAGAATGTTGGGTTTCAATGCTCTATGGGTTCCAGGAACTGACCACGCATCCATCGCCACAGAGGCAAAAGTAGTGGCAAAATTAAAATCCGAGGGCATCAATAAATCTGATATTTCACGCGAGGAATTTCTAAAACACGCTTGGGAATGGACGGAGAAATACGGCGGAACTATCCTAGAACAGCTCAAAAAACTCGGTTGCTCTTGCGATTGGGACAGAACTCGCTTCACAATGGAGCCAAAACTCTCCGAGCAAGTGATAAAATCCTTCGTGGATTTATATAATAAAGGCCTGATTTACAGAGGTTATCGTATGGTAAATTGGGACCCAGAGGCAAAAACCAATATCTCCGATGAAGAAGTAATTTTCAAAGAACAAAACGGAAAACTTTTTTATTTGAAATATTATATTGTAAATGCCGATATGCCAGAGGGATTCACCCCTCCTTCGGAGGGGACGGGGGAGGAATATTTGACCGTTGCTACCACGCGTCCAGAAACCATTTTCGGAGATGTAGCCGTGTGTATCAACCCAAATGACGAGAGATACGCTCACCTAAAAGGTAAAAAAGTCATTGTGCCGATTGTAAATCGCGAAATTCCGATTATTGAGGACGATTATGTGGATATTGAGTTCGGAACTGGGGCATTGAAAATCACCCCTGCACACGATGTAAATGACTATGAAATAGGGCAAAGACACAATCTTCCAATCATAGATTCTATGGACGATGATGCCAATCTGAACCAGCACGGACTTCATTATGCAGGTAAAAACCGATTTGAGGTAAGAAAGCTCATTGCCAAGGAGTTAGAAGAAAAAAATCTTTTGCTAAAAGCCGAAGATTATGTAAATAAAGTAGGAACTTCCGAGCGAACAGGAGCGGTGATAGAGCCAAAAATTTCCCAACAATGGTTCTTAAAAATGTCTGAAATTGCCAAACCTGCTCTTGATGTGGTGATGAACGATGAGGTAAAATTCCACCCAGAAAAGTTCAAAAACACCTATAAATATTGGATGGAAAACATTCGCGACTGGAATATTTCTCGCCAACTTTGGTGGGGACAGCAGATTCCAGCGTATTATTATGGAGAAAGTGAAAATAATTTCGTTGTAGCCGAAAATAAGGAAAAAGCTTTAGAATTGGCTCGTCAAAAGTCTGGAAATTTGTCATTAACGGCAGACGACCTTCGTCAAGATGAAGACGCTCTTGATACTTGGTTTTCTTCTTGGCTTTGGCCGATGTCCGTTTTTGATGGACTTTTAACCCCTGAAAATAAGGATATTAACTACTATTATCCAACTGCCGACCTCGTTACTGGGCCAGATATTATTTTCTTCTGGGTGGCGAGAATGATAATGGCAGGTATGGAGTGGAAAGGCGAAATTCCGTTCAAAAATGTGTATTTCACGGGGATTGTTCGCGATAAACAGAGAAGAAAAATGTCCAAATCTTTGGGCAACTCGCCAGACCCTATTGAGCTGATTGACAAATATGGAGCCGACGGCGTTCGTGTGGGGATTTTGCTGAGTTCGGCGGCGGGGAATGACCTCCTTTTTGATGAAGATTTGATGCTTCAAGGGAGAAATTTTGCCACTAAAATTTGGAATGCTTTCCGCCTAACACAGGGCTGGAACAAGGAAGAAAAACCAGTAGGCGAAGCCGAGAAACAAACGATAGAATGGTTTGAAAATCAACTAAATAAAACAATTATTGAGATTAATGAGCAGTTTGAGAAATTCAGAATTTCCGATGCTTTGCATTTGATTTATAAACTCATTTGGGACGATTTCTGTGCGTGGTATTTGGAGGCGATAAAACCAAACTACGGCGAGGCGATTTCTAGGGAAGTGTATGATAAAACGATGGATTTCTTTGGCGAACTGATGAAACTTCTTCACCCATTTATGCCGTTCTTAACGGAGGAACTTTGGCAAAATATTGAGGAAAGAAAAGTGGAAGAAGCCCTTGTAATTGCTCAACAAAGAAAATCGCAATCATTTGATAATAAGAAAGTTGAAAACTTTGAATTTGCGAAAGAAATTATTTCTGGGGTGAGAAACTACCGCCAAAGCAAAGGAATTTCGCCAAGGGAAAGCGTAGAAATTTTTACAAATACAAATTCATTTGAGAATGAAGCCGTTGTAAAGAAATTGGCAAATATTTCCGAAATTCATTTCAGCCAAAAGACCGAAAAACCGAGTTTCACTTTCCTAGTTGGGGCAACGGAAATTTCCATTCCACTAAGCGAAAACCTTGATTTAGAGGAAGAAAAAAAGAAAACCGAAGAAGAAATTGCCTACCTAAAAGGCTTTTTGGCATCGGTGGAAAAGAAACTCTCCAACGAGAAATTTGTAGCCAATGCAAAACCCGAAATCGTGGAAAACGAACGCAAAAAACAACAAGACGCATTGGAGAAAATCGCCCTTTTGGAGGAGAAATTGAAGGGGTTTTAGGAAAAGTTAAGCCGTTTTTAGAAAGTTCAGTTGTTCGGAATTTCCGAACAACTGCCAGTAATGGTAAAAACTATAATGTTTTACATTACAATCTTTTTTATTGTATGATATAATTTGAAAACGAAGTTTCGGTTAAATAACGAAAGGCGGAAAATATAAAAAGTGAGCTTTCGG
>JAUNHO010000143.1 GCA_030523905.1 Bergeyella zoohelcum | reverse complement strand
TAAATCGATTCCGATAATCTTACTCATAACTTTATATTCTTTATTCTTAATATTAAAATTTATTGAACTGAAATTCTCTAAAAATATACCAATCTAAAAAATATGACAAATTGGCAAGAAAAACGGAAAAATTGACAAAATGCGTATGTGTTGTCTATGAGAGACTTGCTAGATGCTCAATATTACTATTGTGGGCAATCTCATTATTGTAATGATTGTAACACAGAATTTACCCCAGAATATCACGAAGATGATAGAGAAGATTATTTAGGTTTATCATCAAGTAACAAAAAACAAATTTGGGAAAGTGATGAGGATTATGAAGAAAGAATGAACGATTTGGATGATTATTACGATTACTATAACGATTAAAAATAAATAAAAAACTCGCAAAAATTTCTGCGAGTTTTTTTCTATAAACTATTTTTCCTTAAATTCTGAAATAAA
Source organism: Bergeyella zoohelcum (assembly GCA_030523905.1). GTDB lineage: Bacteria > Bacteroidota > Bacteroidia > Flavobacteriales > Weeksellaceae > JAUNHO01. The sequence continues at coordinate 3,294 of JAUNHO010000143.1, read as the reverse complement.
ATGCAGCTTCACATTTGGGAATTTCTCTTGGGTCATCGTGATGGTAAAAGCAGAATCTGCTAAGAAAACCAATTGACCATACTTATCCCTCGCTATAAAACGCTGTTTCAGTCGGGCAAATTCCTTAAACTCTTCGGACTTTTCATCGGCTTCTACCCAGCAAGCCTTGTGTATGCCTATTGGCTCGTAGGTGCATTTCGCTCCGTACTCGTGTTCTAGGCGGTATTGTATCACTTCGTACTGCAACGCCCCCACCGTTCCGATGATTTTTCTGCCATTCATTTCTAGGGTAAAGAGCTGTGCCACACCTTCGTCCATTAGCTGATCTATACCTTTTGCTAACTGCTTGGCTTTCAGTGGGTCATCATTATTAATATATCTAAAATGCTCTGGCGAAAAACTCGGAATTCCTTTGAACTGCAATTTTTCCCCTGCCGTAAGTGTATCGCCAATTCTGAAATTTCCCGTATCGTGAAGCCCTACTATATCGCCTGGGAAAGACTCATCTACCACCTCTTTTTTATCGGCAAAAAAGGCATTTGGAGAGGAAAATTTCATCTTTTTACCCTCCCTTACAAGTAGGTAATTTTCATTTCTCTTGAAAGTCCCCGAAACTATTTTCACAAAAGCCAATCTGTCGCGGTGTTTTGGGTCCATATTTGCTTGAATTTTAAAGACAAATCCTGTGAAATTTTTCTCTTCTGGTTTTACAATTCTAGTGTCGGATTCCTTTGGCTGAGGCATAGGAGCGATGTCTATAAAAGCGTCCAAAAGTTCCCTCACCCCAAAATTATTGAGTGCCGAACCAAAGAAAACAGGCTGAAGCTCGCCTTTTAGGTAAAGTTCTCGGTCAAATGCTGGATAAACACTTTCTATTAATTCTAATTCTTCTCGTAGCGTATTTGCAGATTTTTCACCAATAAGCTCATCTACTTTACTATCATTCAGATCGTTAATCTTTACAGATTCTCCTACTTTTTGTTTTTTTTCCTCCAAGAAAAACTCTATATTTTTTTCCCAAATATTATAAATTCCTTGGAAATCTACCCCCATACCGATAGGTAAAGAAAGTGGCGTTACTTTGAGTTCTAGTTTTTGTTCTACTTCGTCCAAAAGGTCAAAAGCATCTTTCCCTTCTCTATCTAACTTATTGATAAACACTATCATAGGGATATTTCTCATTCGGCACACTTGCACGAGTTTTTCAGTCTGTTCCTCCACACCTTTTGCCACATCTATCACCACAATCACGGAATCCACAGCGGTAAGCGTTCGGTAGGTATCTTCTGCAAAATCCTTATGCCCTGGGGTATCTAAAATATTGATTTTATGACCTTTATAATTAAATGCCAAAACGGAAGTCGCCACGGAAATCCCTCTCTGGCGTTCTATTTCCATAAAATCGGAAGTCGCTCCTTTTTTTATCTTATTGGATTTCACCGCACCTGCCTCTTGTATCGCCCCACCGAAGAGCAGAAGTTTCTCGGTCAAAGTGGTTTTCCCAGCATCGGGGTGAGAAATAATCCCAAAAGTTTTTCTTTTTTGTATTTCTTGAAGTAAATCTGCCATAAATTGAAATTAATGGTGCAAAAATACGAGATTTACAAGCGAATAGAAAATTATTAACTAAAAATAGTAGGGATATTTAGATGATTTATATTCTATCTCATCATAAATAGGGGATTTACCTAAAAAATTAATTAATTATTTTTCTATAATCCCAAAAGATTATTAAATTTGCGGTGTTTTCAAAATAATCAAAAATGTCTATATTCAACGATACTAAAATCGCATTTCAGGATAAAAGTACAGAGCAACTAAAAAAAGCTTATTGGATGTTCAAAGCCATTGAGCATCCGCATATTACGAGTTTGGGGATTAAGCTTCTCAATTTCAGTATTCATAATAATTTCCCTTTGGTTCAGGGGATTGTGAGGAAAACCTTGTTTGAACAATTTGTAGGTGGCGAAACGCGTGAAAAAAGTATGGAAGTGGTGCAAAAACTTCATAAACACCACATTGGAAGTATTTTTGATTATTCCATTGAGGGAAAGGAAGACGAAGCCACTTTTGACCATACCTGCGAGGAAATCAAAGAAAATATAAAATTTGCAGAGGGTAATCCTGCCATTCCGTTCGTGGTTTTCAAGCCTACGGCTTTCGGTAGATTTGATTTGTATGTGGAAGTACAAAATGGTAAAGAACTGACTGCCAGTGAGAAACAAGAATGGGATAAGGTAGTCAATCGTTATGATGAGGTGTGTAAAATGGCACACGAGCGAAATGTAATCCTAATGGTAGATGCAGAAGAAACCTGGATACAGACCGCAGTGGATAACCTTGTAAATGAAATGAAAGCAAAGTATAACAAGGAAAAAGCCATCGTTTGGAATACCATACAAATGTACAGAACTGGGCGTATAGAATACCTTCAAGAAGACCTAAAAAGAGCCAATGAAAAAGGCTATTATCTTGGTTATAAATTCGTGAGAGGGGCGTATATGGAGAAAGAAAGAGAGAGAGCAACGGCAATGAAATACCCAGACCCTATACAGCCTACGAAACAAGCAACCGATGATAATTACAATGCGGCGATAGATTTCGTAATGCAAAATTTGGATAAAATTTCTGCGTTTTTTGGTACTCATAACGAAAAATCTACCGAGCTAGTAATGGATAAAATGAAGGCTCTCAACCTACCGAATGACTATGAAAAAATTCATTTTGGGCAACTTTACGGAATGAGTGATAACATCACCTATTATCTAGGAGACAAAAAGTATAATGCGGCCAAATATCTTCCGTATGGGCCAGTGAAAGATGTAGTGCCTTACCTTACCAGAAGAGCCCAAGAAAATACTTCTGTGGCTGGGCAAACGGGTAGAGAACTAGGTCTGATAGAAAAGGAAATAAAAAGAAGAAAAGGATAATTTTTAATCTATAAATATTTTACTATAAGCCTTTGATTTCGTTAAAATTATTAGAATTAATAGCGAGATTAAAGGCTTTTGTTTCTAAAAATGAATTTTGCCCAAATTATATTACCGCTTAATCTCGCAGGAACTTTTACTTATAGAGTTCCCGATGAATTATTGAGTGATATTCAGCTGGGAATGAGGGTGTTAGTATCATTTGGTGGAAAAAAAATATATACAGGCATCGTCTTTGATTTGCACCAAAACCTGCCAGAGACTTTCGTGCCGAAAGACATCATCAGCCTCTTGGATTCTAAACCTATTCTGCCCAAAGAACAATTGGATTTTTGGGCTTGGTTATCAGATTATTACCTCTGTA
>JAUNHO010000142.1 GCA_030523905.1 Bergeyella zoohelcum | reverse complement strand
TTTTATATAAATAATAATGCCTTGCCGATGGCTTTATTTTGTAGATGGTTTCAAGAAGTTTATTATCACTTTTTAGATGGCTTTCGGCATCAAATTCTTTGATTAATTGATAATTTCTTTTATAAAATACCGAATCTTTGGACTTGAATAAATCCTCGTAAGGCATCAGGTATTTAGGACGACGATTTTTCACGGTGTTTAGCCAGTAATTCGGTTTATCTTTCAGTATTTCTGCCTGTATTTCTTTATCCACCAGCCCCACCTCATCGATGGTTTTCAACCCTGAAAAATACGGCACATAGCCCGCAGGTTCTAGTAAAATCCATTCGTTTTTATTCGGTTCGTGCTGTGCGAGAAATAGCCCTATGTTTCTCCTTTGGTTCCACTCGCCATTGCCCGTCGCTACGGAATGTATGGTTTGATAGCCCAGCATCGGCAGGATATAAAATCCCAATAATGCCGATAACCAAAGGTTTTTTCTCTCCTTTTGCTCTAAAACGAAAATGAGAACAGGCACAAATAACAAAATCTGTGGCACCCAGTAATACCAATCAAAATATGATTTTTGGGACAGAAAAATAGTCTGTTTCGCCCACGCAAAAAAGACAATCACCCAAAGGAAATAGTTACGCTCTTGTTTTCTTTTAACCAAATAGATAAAACAAATAAAACTAAATAATAAAACCAATAGGGTGAACGGATTAAAATCCGAAGGAAGCTTGACCATCCCCCAAAAGTTTCCGAGTTTTGAACCAAATATGTCCAAACTTTCTAGTATGGTATAGTTTTTATCATAGGCTATTTTCTTCGCCACAATGGTATTATTGACCAACTCGCCAAAGTAAAACCAATTGAACGAAACCAGCAAAGCGACTGCCATTATCCCGCTATATACATAATCTCGGCGGATTTTTTTATACCAAAAAGAATCAACCAAAAAGACAATCCCCAAGAAAATAACGGTATCTAGTCTGGTAAATAATATCAACGAAGGGAAGAGCCAAATCGCCCAGTTTTTGCCCTTATGAAAGCCATAATAAAGCAATGCCATTTCCAAAAAGAACAAAATCCCGTACTCCATACCGAGAATAGAAATCTTGATAGATGGCGGTAAAATCCCAAATAATACAATGAGAATAGCATTCTTCAAGAGCATACGAGAGAGAAACAAACTCCCAATACTAAACAAAATGGAATTGAACAATAAAATGGGATAAATGAAATACTGCTTCCCAAAAACAAGATTGAACAACCACGACACGAATACATACAAATGCGTAGTAGAAGCCGAAATTTTGGTCTCTCCATTAAAGCCTATTACCCCATAATCCAAAAGGTTTTGTGCCACTCGCCAAGTGATAAAAGCGTCTTCCAGTATGTGATGTGTCAGTAAAAACAAACTTTTAAAAAGCACGACAAACACTACCGTATAAATAGGTATTTTGGATAAAGAACCCTCGTTTTTCATATATTTTCTTTTGTGCAAAGATAGGTATAATTTTCACAAATCATAAATTAACCAAAAACATAAAAAATTGGCTTTTAATAATTGTGAAAAGCAAGAAAATGAATAAAAGCAAGGTTTTCATATTTGTGAAAAGACTGAAAATATAAAAAGTCGGCTTTTAATAATTGTGAAAAGCAAGAAAATGAACAAAAGCAAGGTTTTCATATTTGTGAAAAGGCTAAAAATATAAAAGACCAGCCTTTGTATAGACTGGTCTTCGTTGGTTTGTTTATTGGGTCAGTTTCATCAGTTGCTGTTCTATTTGTTTCAGTTTTTCCTCACCATAAGTGGAATCGTAAGGCTTCATTACATCAAAAATATAATGGTAGAACGGCACTATATCCTGTATTTTATCCGCTTCGTTGTAGGCTTTTTCTTTGCCCATTGCTTGTAATTGTTTGATGAAGGCATTATAGCGTTTGTCCAGCGGTTGAAGGGATTTCACCAAATAATCATAGCCTTTATCTTTCTTGCCCAATTTGATATAAGCATCGGAAACGGCACGAACTACGAGTGAATACTCGGCTGGTTTGAGACGCATTTGTCGGTTCACAAATCTCTGCTCCGATGGGGAAAGCGTAAGGTAATAATCATACTCTTCAAAGATGCCTTTTTTGAGTTCCTCTGCCAGCTGTATCCCTTTATTTTCCTGCCCTGCAAGAATGTAGCCATAGACCATTGCACTGAGCGAACGCGGGTCATTGTACTTCTTCACTGGGATTTCCGCCGTAGCCAAATCTAGCAATTCTAATGCTTTTTGTTTATTGCCTTTCTCCACCAAAGCCGCCGCAGCTCTACTCGTAGCGGTTCTATAACTAATGATGTTGGAAGTACAAGTTTCATCAAAATGAGTATTCAAATTTTTGAAGCCTCCCCACTTGAAGTTTTTCACCACATTGTAAAGGTCATCGGCATCTACCCTACCTGTATCGCCCTGCTCGTTTTCAGGTGTTTTGATAGGCACAAGACGATAAGTAAAGCCATCAAACTGCAAATAATCCGCAAGGTAGAATAAATTATCATTGTCATAAAGCCCACCAGAGGAGAAACTAATAGGGCGTTTCCAATCAAAATTGGCTAAAATATCCAGCAATATCAGATTGGATTTGAACATCGTTCTCGCTCCATAATTCACCACGATTTCATTTTCTGCTATGGCTAAATCCTTCGCTTTTATGATGCCAGATTTCACGGCATTTGCCTTATTAACAGGGATAATAAATTTAGAAACTGGCAAGAAATTCATCTTCTCATATTTGGTCTCTCCGAAAAGCATTTGCAAAATAATGTCCTTGCTTTCGGATTTGGTTTTAAGGAATTTCATCGCCTCTTTTACCGAGATGGAATCTTGCGTTTGGTATTTCTTAAACTCTGCCAATGCGTTTTCAGATAAGCCCATCTGCTGTGCTTCGGCGAAGATTTGTTGCCACATTTCTGGTCGCATTAGGTAGATTTGGTCATTAGAACCCTCTCTATAATCTTCGTGCGAAAGCTCGGAAGGGATAGGCATTGCGTTATAAGTACGGCGTTTCACTTGGTCTATATTCCAAGGGGTGCCGAGTAGCGTAAAGTTGATGACCTTCACATCATCGCGGAAGCGTTCGGTCTCTTGTATCGTCCAAGTTGGATAAGTATCATTATCACCATAAACGAATAAAATGCTTTCCTTTGGTAAAGATTTCAGCACGGAATACGCGTAATCATACGCTGTCTCTCTTCCGCTTCTATCGTGTGGCACATAGTTCTGAAAGCCCATCATCATTGGGATTCCCATTAGTACCACTCCTGCAATGATATTCGTAGATTGTGATTTTATTTTTTTCTGAATGAATAGCAAAATACACGCTGCACCTAGCCCTACCCAAACGGCAAACGCATAAAATGAGCCTACCATTGCATAATCTCTCTCCCTTGGTTCAAAAGGTTTTACACCTGTGTAAAAGATAATCCCCACACTGGTGAGTATAAATAAAGATAATATGGCATAAAATCTCTTGAAATCTTTATCCAACTGAAAATAAGCCCCCAATAACCCAAGTAGTAATGGCAAAAAGAAAAACGCTACCGAACTTTCATTATGGAATTTTGATGGCATTTGGTCTTGGCTTCCCCACATTGCATCATCAATGAAAGAAATCCCAGACACCCAGTTGCCGCGTGTGTTTTCCATATTGCCCTCCAAATCATTTTGGCGACCTACGAAATTCCACATCAGATAACGCACGAAATAATAAC
>JAUNHO010000141.1 GCA_030523905.1 Bergeyella zoohelcum | reverse complement strand
AGGGATTTCTTTGTATATATCATTACGGCTTGTGTTTTGTTGGTAGGTCTTGGCTGTGCTTTATATCCAGAAGGCTATAAGATAGAGCATTATAACGATTCAAAATTTATAGAAGAGTATAAAATATTCATTACACTGGCGGGGTTACCTCTCGTATATTTGGTGGGGCATTTTGTAGGGGTGGTAGATTATCATATTTTGTTTAGAGGGGTCTATATGAAGTTCGGGAGGAATAGTCCTTTTATAACAGGATTAATTTATACTCACAGAATTACTTACAGGGTAGATAATTATTTCTTTCCGCAGACCAAAGAAGAGATAGAGGGAAAAATAGAGCGTAAAAAAGTATTTCCTACAAATGAAGACTTTTGGAAATCTTGTGCAAAATTACAAGTAAAAGATTTATACAAAAATACGCAGTATAGATATTCGCTTAGTGAGATGTTTTGTGCATTGTATCTTGTTTTTGTGATATTGGCAGTGGTTACGATATTTTATTGCCAATATTATATGACGATTATCTATGTTATATTTGCGGTTTTCTCAAAATTAAGAGCCTCGCAATACGCAAATGATTTTGTGAAATCGGTACATCGTTTGTCTTGCGAAATAGATGGAAAATAATGTTTTTAATGGAAAATATTTCCCCTTTCAGCATTCCAAACTCTGAAAGGGGTTTTGTTTTACTTGTAGTTGCTTGGTATAAAGACAGGTGGTTTGCCCTTATATAATTCCCACTTTGGGGGCTGGTCATTATATAGCTTTTCCTTATCTTTGCAATAAATTATTAAGGATATGACTACAACAGACAAGGCAAAACTTTGGCTCACCGATGTATTTGATGCGGAGACCAGAGCCAGAGTTCAGAAATTAATTGATGAGCAATCTCCAGAGTTGGAAGATAGTTTTTATCGTGAGTTGGAGTTTGGTACAGGCGGTATGCGTGGTGTAATGGGTGTGGGGACTAATCGCCTCAATAAATACACGCTCGGTCAGGCTACGCAGGGTCTTGCCAACTACCTGCACCTGCAGTTTCCAAATGAAGAAATAAAAGTTGCCATTGCCTACGATGTGCGTAATAACTCCAAGGAATTTGGGAAAATAGTGGCAGATGTGCTTACGGCAAACGGAATAAAAGTATTGTTATTCAAGGAGCATCGCCCTACGCCAGAGCTGTCTTTTACCGTGAGAGAAAAGAAATGCAACGCTGGGATTGTCCTTACCGCATCTCATAATCCGCCAGAGTATAATGGCTACAAGGTATATTGGAATGATGGAGCTCAGGTCGTACCGCCGAACGATGAAAACATCATCAAGGAGGTCTATGCGACGGCTTTTGACCAAATAAAATTCAGTGGTAATGATGATTTGATAGAGTGGATAGGCGAGGAGCAAGATGAGGTTTATATCAATGCGTGTATTACGGAATCCCTTTACCAAAAGGAAAAAACAGGCTATGATAATCTCAATATCGTTTTTACTTCCATTCACGGGACTACTTATACCACCATTCCGAAAGCGTTGGCAAAGGCAGGTTTCCCAAAAGTAGATTTGGTAAAGGAGCAGATGATACCAAGTGGGAATTTCCCTACGGTAGAAAGCCCTAATCCAGAGGAACCTGCGGCTCTTTCTATGGCGATGGATTTGGCGAATATTACCAATGCCGATATTGTGATTGGCTGCGACCCAGACGGCGATAGACTGGGCATAGCGGTGAGAAATCTAGATGGAGAAATGCAGTTGCTCAACGGAAATCAATGCAATACAATTCTTACTTATTATATCCTTGAACAATGGAAAAAGCAGGGCAAAATCACAGGCTCGGAGTTCATCGGTTCTACGATTGTAACCTCTGATATTTTCTTTGATATTGCTGAAAAATTCGGTGTAGAATGCAAGGCTGGGCTTACTGGTTTCAAGTGGATTGGCAAGATGATTCGCGAGGCGGAAGGCACACAAAAATTCATCTGTGGTGGCGAGGAAAGTTTCGGATTTATGACGGGGGATTTCGTTCGCGATAAGGATTCTTGCGGTTCTATTCTATTGGCTTGTGAAATTGCGGCGTGGTGTAAGGCCAACGGCACTTCCATTTTTGAGTATCTCGTGGAGATTTACAAGCAAGTGGGAATGTATTATGAGGGCTTGATTAATGTGGTTCGCAAGGGCAGGGAAGGTGCCGAGCAAATCCAGCAAATGATGAAAGACTTCCGCGAAAATCCACCGAGAGAGATTGCAGGTTCAGAGGTGGTACTTATCAAGGATTTCAAAGAAAGTATTTCTAAATATTTGAAAACGAGTGAAGTAGAATCTATAACAGATGTACCAAAATCCAATGTTCTGATTTATTATACACAAGATGGCACGAAAGTTTGCGTTCGTCCATCGGGAACAGAACCAAAAATCAAGTTCTATGTATCGGTAAAGGCGGAGGTTTCCTCGGTGGAAGATTTCAATGAAAATTTACCAAAACTTTCAGCAAAAATAGAACAAATAAAAACCGATTTGAAATTGGCTTAAAATAATGAAAATCTTCTCATTAGCAATAGTGAGAAGATTTTTCAGAAAAAATAATAGCATAGGTATTGCAGATTAAAAAAAAATGTTTAATTTTGCAAACTCATAATGTATAACTAATTAAAATTTATAAACAATGTTTGCAATCGTAGAGATAGCAGGGCTTCAATACAAAGTTGAGCAAGACCAAAAATTGTTTGTGAACCGTTTGAAAGGAGAAAAAGGAGATAAAATCTCTTTTGATAAAGTTCTTCTTGCTGTAAATGGAGCAACAAAAGTAGGCGCCCCTGTTGTAAGTGGCATCACAGTAGATGCAGAAATCGTAGATCATATCCAGGCGGATAAAGTAATCGTTTTCAAAAAGAAAAGAAGAAAAGGATACGCTAAGAAAAATGGTCATAGACAGCAACTTACCCAAATTCAAATCAAATCCATCAGCGGATTGTAGAATTTTGAACCAAGTTGAAAGTCAAACGAAACAATAAAGATTAATTAACAAAAGTAAAAACCTAAAATCCTTAAAATAAAATGGCACACAAGAAAGGAGTTGGTAGTTCCAAAAACGGTAGAGAATCTCATTCTAAAAGATTAGGTGTGAAGATTTTCGGTGGTCAAGATGCTGTTGCAGGTAACATCATCGTAAGACAAAGAGGTACGAAACATCACCCAGGTGCGAATGTAGGTATCGGTAAAGACCATACTTTGTTTGCATTGGTAGATGGTAAAGTAGTTTTCACTAAAAAAGCAAACGACAGATCTTTTGTATCTGTAGAGCCAAATGCTTAATTATTAAGTATTTATAAAAATAAAAGCCTTCTGATTTTTTTGAAATTAGAAGGTTTTTTTATTGTGGTAACTTGTCAGTAGAATGACTTTCAGTATCTTTGCTAAATTATTTTTTGAGAAATGAACACAATACAATTTTACAAATATCAAGGAACAGGCAATGATTTCGTGATGATAGACAACCGAGATTTGCAGTTCCCAAAAGACAAGAAAACAATAGAAATGCTTTGCGATAGGCGTTTTGGTATCGGTGGTGATGGGCTTATTCTTTTAGAAAATGATGAGCAAACAGATTTCCGAATGGTCTATTATAACTCCGATGGGAATGAAAGTACTATGTGTGGCAATGGCGGAAGGTGTCTTGTGGCATTTGCCCATTTTTTAGATATTTTTGAAAATACTTGTTCATTTAACGCAATTGATGGACTGCACTATGCTGAAAT
>JAUNHO010000140.1:730-3745 GCA_030523905.1 Bergeyella zoohelcum | reverse complement strand
CTTTGAAAATGAGAAAATATTAAAAGAAATTCATCAATATCTTATCATTTTATCTAATGAAATAGAAAATATCGGTATTAATCTTCAAAGTGGAACAAAATCAAAATCGCTTCATAATATTAGCGAAGCCCACCAGAAAGTTTATGATGAATATTTCAATCTACGCCGCCGAGCGATGTCTGCCGATACGCTCGAAAGTTTTATGGCTTTGCGTATGGTTTTGGTTCGTATCAATGACATTACAGATGATATAAAAACCATCTATCAGGTTTATTATCAAGACATTAAAAATGCTAAAAGTCTATCCACTGGGCTAGATTTAGAAAAATTTGTACCGAAACAAGAGCGACTGAATACCAAAGTTTTACTCAATAATTTTTCTCTGAAATCATCACATTTCAGACACGCCATTCGCATCACTACGGCACTGCTTTTAGGGTATGCTTTTTCTTTGCTAGACTTCATCGGCATAGGGCATTCTTATTGGATTCTTATTACAATTGTCGCCATTATGCGACCTGCATTTAGTACTACCAAACACCGCAATTTACTACGGCTCTACGGCACTATTGCTGGGGCTGTGGTGGCGTATATTTTACTGACTTTTATCCACAACGAAAGTCTTTTATTAGGACTACTTTTTGGTAGTATGACGCTGTGTTTCACACTATTACGAGGCAAATATGCTTGGGCGGTTTTCTTTATGACCATTTATATTTTTATTGCTTTTAATTTTCTAAATCCAGGAAATATCAACACTATTTTCTTGGATAGAATTTTGGATACCGCTATTGCAGGAGTTATCGTTTTTGCTGTTTCGTATTTTGTTTTTCCAGTTTGGGAGCATTCACAAAATATTGATTTAATGAAAGTTACATCACAAATTAACCTTAATTATTTCAAGGCGGTGATGTGTAAATTGGAAGAAAAAAACAACGAAATAGAGCATTATAAACTTCAACGAAAAAACGCCATTATTTCCCTCGCTAATCTTTCGGATAATTTCCAAAGAATGCTCTCTGACCCTAAAAATCAGCAACGAAAAATGGAGCTAGTGCATCAGTTTGTGAATACCTCGCACCTCATTACTGCCTATACGGCATCGCTATCTCAATACGCGAAAATAGACAATCTGTATTCAGAAATTGATTGGAAAAATTGGGATAAAAAAATATCAACAGAATTACTGAAAATCAATCTGTTACTTAATAATAAAAGTATTGATAATGAGATAAAAAACATTGCTCAAATCACTCCAAAAGATTCCGTGGAAGACCTTCTAACAATACGCAAAAATGAAATAGCCGAAAATGAATTTTTAGATAATAGAAACCCTAAACATATTACCTATCTTACAGAATTAAAAAATATACAAGAAATACTTATTTTACTTTACGATGTAGCAAAAGAACAACGAAAAATTTCAGAAAACTTCTTAAATCAAAAAGATTAATAATTTTACAATATAAACAATAAAAACCAATTTTAATTAATAAATATGCAAAATAAACAATACAACTTTATAAGTATCATTCCGTTATTGGTTTTCATAGTTACTTTTTTGGGCTTTGGCATTGTCAATAATGATTTTTATGCTCTACCTTCTCCCATTGCATCTATGGCTGGGATAGTGGTGGCTTTTTTTATTTTCAAAGGAAATATAAAGAGTAAAACAGAAACTTTCCTAAAAGGCTGTGGAGATGATAAAATACTGACAATGTGTATAATATATCTATTAGCAGGGGCTTTCGCTACCGTATCCAAAGCATCTGGAAGTGTAGATAGTATTGTCAATTTAGGCTTATCATTCATTTCACCTCAATACCTTGCCGTGGGTGTTTTTATCATCGCTTCGTTTCTCTCTTTTTCATCAGGAACTTCGGTAGGCTCTATCGTAACCCTTGCTCCTATCGTGATAGAATTAGCCGAAAAAAGTGCCTCGCCATTAGGTCTATCAGGAGCTGCTTTACTATGTGGAGCAATGTTTGGAGACAATCTTTCCATCATATCAGATACCACCATAGCTTCCACACAATCAATGAATTGTAATATGAAAGACAAATTTCAAACGAATTTTAAACTTGCAATTCCCGCTGCTGTTATTAGTATTATTTTGTTTTCAGCTTTAGGCTTTGAAATCCAAGATCATAAAAACATTATTCATAATAATTATAATATTTTATTAATTATTCCTTATTTATCTGTAATTATATTATCCATATTTGGAGTTAATGTTTTTGTTACTTTATTCACGGGAACCATTATTTCAGGGATTTTCGGAATGTATTACGCCAATTTCAGCAGTTTAGACCTTGCCAAACACACCTACGAAGGCTTTACGAGTATGACTGAAATTTTTCTATTATCCTTATTAACAGGCGGTTTGGGGGCTTTGGTAGAAAAAGCAGGTGGTATAGAATTTTTACTCAATAACATTAGTAAACTGATAAAAGGGAGCAAAACGGCACTGTTAGGCATTGGTGGTTTGGTTGGTATCAGTAATCTTTGTGTTGCGAATAACACAATAGCAATCCTTATTTCTGGAAAAATCAGCAAAAAAATAGCCGATGAGCATCATATTTCACCAAAAATTGGGGCTTCTGTTTTGGATATTTTCGCTTGTTATATTCAAGGTATTATTCCTTACGGAGCTCAAATTCTACTTCTTATTTCACTAAGTGATTTCAAAATAAAATACAGCGAACTTCTTCAAAATGCATTTTATTTACATTTTTTAGCAATTATTACTATTATTTATATTATAACAAAAAAGAGGAATTCATAATTATTCCTCTTCTTCGTTATCTATTTTACCACCAAATGGTATTTCTGGATTAAGAATTTCTAAAATCAAGTTTCTTATAGAAATCATTGCCGTATCCAAATTCCCATCTTTAAAGCTAAGAAACTGCACACCTGTTTTCACTTGTGAAAAAGACCATATCCCAGATTGAATTTCCCCCTTAAATAGTGGATTTCTCTCTGCATAATACTGATAAATACAAAGTTGTAATG
>JAUNHO010000140.1:0-720 GCA_030523905.1 Bergeyella zoohelcum | reverse complement strand
TGCTAAACATCATTTTAAATTGTATATATTTAGGTTTATATTTTTCATCACAAAGTTTTTTCTCTGTTTTATCCTTAAATTCAAGTGTTAAATGACTAGCTTTTCCTGTTTTATAATCAATAATTCTAGTTACACCATCTAATTTATCAATTCTATCAATAAATCCCTTAAATTTTACGATATTATTATTTTCAGCATCTATTACAAATTCCACATCTTCAATCCTCCTCTCTAAATCTATAATTTCCAGAGACTTACCAGATTTTACTAAATCCAAATCATAGCCCAGAATTTGCTCTATCGTTCTTTTAGCCATAGATTTTTGGATATAATTCATTCCTCGTTCATAGAATTCTGGCTGATGTTTTAGTTTCCTTATCGCTTCATCTATTGCGTTATCTATTTCTTTCAATTTATTTTCTAAATCACTGACTACAAGTGTTTTACCTTTGAAATCTCCATATAAAAACTCCAAAGAATAATGAACCAAATTTCCGTAACTTTTTTGAGACAACTCCTCCTCTACCTCTTCTACTTCATTGATTTTCAATACCTTTTGAATATAAAACTGAATAGGGTCATACAAATAACTTACCAAGTGCGAAGGGGCAATATTTTTCTTCCAATTCTCTAACTCACTGATAACCAATGGTGTTTTTTCTATCAATATAGGCTCTTCCAATACTGGTTCTGATGGATTTTCTATAATTTTTCGCTCTA
>JAUNHO010000139.1 GCA_030523905.1 Bergeyella zoohelcum | reverse complement strand
TATTATGCGGATTTTGGGTAGAAATAAATTCTATGTAAAAGATGTCTATACGATAGAGAAAATCGCTAAAATCCAAACAATAGTTTTTGATAAAACAGGGACGATTACCGAAAGTAAGAAGTCTAATATTACCTATGAAGGCTCTGATTTACAGGAGTTTGATAGACAGAATTTGAAGTCTTTGCTCAAAAATTCTAATCACCCGCTATCGAAGGCTCTTTATGAATATTTTGATGAAAAAGATGATTATTTCCCAGTAGAAAATTTCAGTGATGAGGTAGGGAAAGGCTATACGGCTTCGGTGCGAGGTACGAGGTATAAAATCGGTTCGGCGAAGTACAATCATCAGGTGTCTAAAAATTTGGAAACGGCTGTGTATATCAGCAAAAATGATGAGTTTTTGGGGAAATTTGTCTTCAAAAATGAATATAGAAAGCACCTGAAAACGCTGTTTGCTCATCTTGGAAATTATAAACTCCATATATTGAGTGGTGATAATGAATCGGAGAAACAGCAACTTCAAAATTTTATCCCAAATGCGGCTGGGTTGGCTTTTAACCAAGATCCTGAAAGCAAACTGAACTACATCAAGCAACTACAAGATAAGGGCGAACGAGTGGCGATGCTGGGCGATGGACTGAACGATGCTGGGGCGTTGAAACAGAGTAATGTAGGGATTGCAATTACGGACGATACCAATTCCTTCACGCCGTCTTCTGATGTGATAATGGCGGGGGAGAAAATCACTATTTTGAACCATTATTTAGCGTTGTGCAAAGATTCCATTAAGATTGTAAAAATTACTTTTGCGATTAGCCTAATGTACAATCTCGTAGGGCTTAGCATTGCTGTTTTGGGCTATATGTCGCCATTGGTGGCTGCTATTTTGATGCCGATTAGCTCCATTAGTGTGGTTTCCTTTACTTCGTTGGCGACTTGGCTGGTTTCTCGTAAGTATTTCAAAATCAGTAAATAATTTTGACTTTATTATTTAGAAAGAATATAAATTAACATATTTTAACACTTAATGATTAAAGTCATACAAAATTCGTAATTTTGCGAAAATTAATGCAGTAATTTTGTGGTGCGATGGATATATTGTATTTGATGATTATTTGCAGTGTATCTTTGGCTGTGGTTTTTTTAGGTGTTTTTATTTTTAATGCTAAAAAAGGGCAGTTTGAAGACGATGAATCTCCTGCAGTGAGGATATTGTTTGATGATGAAATAAAGGAGGTTGATGCTTCTCAAAACACTGAAAATAAAGAAAATAACACGGAAAAGTAATTTTATAAGTATATATGGAAACACAAAAGTTTAGTTATGACAATGGTATTGTGAGAGCATTTCTCTATGCCACCGTTATCTTCGGTGTTGTGGGCTTCCTTTTGGGGCTTACTGCGGCGCTAATGCTTTTCTATCCTGAATTGCCAGAGTTCTTCTTTGGTACAGATGATACGACCATCAAGAGTCTTACATCTGGTGGTATTCAGGGGTTGATAGATACCAATGGGGCGTTCGGGTTCGGTAGAATCAGGATGTTGCACACCAGTGCGGTAATCTTCGCGTTCGTAGGAAACTGCGTATTTGCGGGGGTTTATTACTCTATGCAGAGGTTGTTGAAGGCAAGAATGTTCAGCGATGTTCTTTCTTGGGCACACTTCTGGACTTGGCAAATTATGATTGTTGCTGTGGTGATTACATTCTTTATGGGGATTAATACCTCTAAGGAATACGCAGAACACGAATGGCCAATTGATATTCTAATTACCGTATCTTGGGTGATTTTCGGTATCAATATGTTTGGTACAATTGCGAAGAGAAGAGTAAGACACCTTTATGTGGCGATTTGGTTCTATATAGGAACTTGGATTGCCGTGGCGATGCTTCATATCTTCAATAACTTGGAGGTGCCACTCACAATGTGGAAATCTTATTCTGCTTATTCTGGGGTAAAAGACGCATTGGTACAATGGTGGTATGGGCATAATGCCGTGGCATTCTTCTTGACTACGCCAGTACTTGGTTTGATGTATTACTACTTGCCAAAAGCTGCGGATAGACCAGTATTCTCGTATAAATTGTCTATCATTCACTTTTGGTCTTTGATATTTATCTATATCTGGGCGGGGCCTCACCACTTGGTTTATACTGCTCTACCAGGTTGGACACAGGCACTTGGTACAGGGTTCTCTATTATGCTCATCGCGCCATCTTGGGGAGGTATGCTTAATGGTCTATTGACATTGAGAGGTGCTTGGGATAAAGTAAGAGAAAACCCAGTGTTGAAATTCTTCGTAGTGGCGGTTACTTGCTATGGTATGGCAACTTTTGAAGGGCCACTATTGGCGACTAAAACTTTGAATAAAATTGGTCACTTTACAGACTGGGTGATCGGTCATGTGCATATTGGTGCATTAGGTTGGAATGGTTTCATTGCATTTGGTATGATATATTATCTGTTGCCAATAATGTGGAGAACCAAACTATGGTCTGTTAAGTTGGCAAACTGGCATTTCTGGCTAGGTACATTGGGGATTATTTTCTATGCGGTTCCGCTTTATATCGCAGGATTTACACAAGGTTTGATGTGGAAGCAGTTCAACCCAGATGGTACGCTACTTTGGAAAAACTGGCTAGATACGGTTACGGCTATCGTACCTTATTATATAATGAGATTCATTGGTGGTGTTCTTTATATCACGGGTTCTTTATTAATGGTAGTGAATGTAATTGCTACGGTGAGAAAAGGTTCTTTCCAAAAAGAAGTTCCAGCGGAAGCACCAGCATTGGCAAATATTGGTACTGCAAGAAAAGAAGGCGAGGGTGTTCACCTTTGGTTGGAGAGAATGCCGTTGTATCTTGGGGTATTAGCATTCATTACAGTAGCTATTGGTGGGGCTATACAGATTATTCCTACGCTTACCGTGAAGGAAAATGTACCGACTATCTCGGCTGTGAAACCATATACACCGCTAGAATTGGAAGGTAGAGACCTATACATCAGAGAAGGTTGTAATGCTTGTCACTCGCAGATGATTCGTCCGTTCCGTGATGAGGTAGTGAGATTTAATGGTAAAAACGGACAATACTCTAAGGCAGGAGAGTTCGTATATGATAGACCATTCCTTTGGGGGTCTAAAAGAACAGGACCAGACTTGCACAGACAAGGAGGTAAAAACCCAAGTTCTTGGCATTATAAGCATATGTATAACCCAAGAGCTACTTCCGCAGGTTCTATTATGCCGCGTTACCCTTGGTTGATTTCCAATGATTTGGATAGAAGCCAAATGGTCAATAAGGTAAAACTAATGAAAGATGTGTTTGATCTACCATATACAAAAGCACAGATAGACTCTGCTGAGGTATGGGCAGATAACCAAGCAAAAGACATCGTTAAGCAAATCTTCTCCGAAGCGGCAGACCTTAAACAGGCTTATGCTGATAAACCTGCAGGGGAATTGGAGAAAAAAGAAATTGTGGCTCTTATTGCATATCTGCAAAGATTGGGTACGGATATTAAAACAACCCAAGTACAAACAGCAAGTAATTAATAAAATCTTCATCAAAAGGGCATTAGTGATATGATACCACAGAATTTTAAGGATATATTGTCCAACGAGGCGTATGCTGGGCTACTCAATACCATCTCGCTTCTTATCTTCGTGATATTCTTTGTAGGCTTAGTAATGTATGTTTTTAGCAGACCCAAAAAGCACTACACCGATGTTGCTAATGCACCTTTGGACGAT
>JAUNHO010000138.1:243-3757 GCA_030523905.1 Bergeyella zoohelcum | reverse complement strand
AAATTCAAAAACAAGAAAATTGGTGTCTTTTGTGGTTCTAGAAATACCAATTCAAAAGAATTGGAAAATAATATTTTGGAAATTGTAACATTGTTTGCAAAGTCTGATTTTGACTTGGTTTATGGTGGTAGTAAAAGAGGAATTATGGGAAAGGTGAGCGAAATTTTCAAAAATGAAAATAGACAAATTATAGGAGTTTTGCCGTATAAAAAACTGGAAAATGAGGAAGTTTCCGAGAATTTATTCAGAAAAATCTACACCGAAAATTTATCTGATAGAAAACAAAAAATGATTGATTTGGCAGATTGTTTCTTAATTCTCCCAGGAGGTGTAGGTACTTTGGACGAAACCTTTGAAATCATTACCAGCAACAGAATGAAATTCACAAATAAAAAAGTTGCCATTTTTAATTGCTTAGGATTTTTTGACCACCTAATTCATCAACTTGAAAAAATGATTGAATTTGGCTTATTGAATAAAAATATTTGGGAGGAAATCATCATTGAGAACAGCCCTCAAAAATTATTTGAAAAATTAAATGCAGAAGAAACTAGTCAATAAAAACTTATAAAGTGGAAAACAATAAAGTTAAAAGACTAAATTGGCATATAGAAAATGTAGAGAAGTTCAGAGATGATAAATAACATTAAACTCCAAAAAACCGCCAAAAAACAGGCGGTTTTTATTATGTGTTCAGTACAAAAAACAGAGACAAAACATAGTTTATCTCTGCCTTTTTAATCTAAAATTTATGAAATACTTTAATCTTTTGTCGTTATTTCTCTTCTGTTTCCTCTGTTTTTACGAAACTTTCAGGGGTGATGTACCCAGCTTTTTGAAGAATATTATACCACTGAGCCAATTTTTTTATGTCTGAAACATAGACTCTTTCGGTATCATAGGTTGGTAAAACTTTTAGCATAAACTCCTTTAATTCAGCATCTTGGGATTTATGAGAAATGGTTTCTTTATAGTCGTATTCTTTTGCAATGTTTTCAAATACCTCAAACAAAGGCACCTCTTTATCAAAAGTAAACATAGCAATATTATCCAGCAAACTCACTTGGGAGGAATTGCCTATACTGACTTTCTTTTTGGTCGTTACATCTTCTATTATAAATCCATTTCTAAGTTGTGATACCAACTTGAACAACCCTGGCTTACCAGAGATTGAAATAATTTTTTCTAGCTGCATTTCTTTTATGTCTTTTTATTTTTAACTATTTTGGAAATCTCATTTTGTAGCTCACATTCACATCGCCTTGTGAGATTTTTGCCAATTTGCCTTTTACTAATTTTTTCTTCAAAGCCGAAAGATGGTCGGTGAAGAGAATGCCCTCTATATGGTCGTATTCGTGCTGGATGACCCTCGCCCTAATGTCTGAAAAAGTCTCCGTATGCTTCACAAAATTCTCATCATAATACTCTATCAAGATGGTTTCCTTACGCTTCACATCTTCCCTTACCTCTGGTATGGAGAGACAGCCTTCATTAAACTTCCACTCCTCCCCTGTTTCTTCCAAAATTTTCGCATTGATGAAAACTTTCTTGAAATCTTTCAGTTCCTCTGCGATGTCCTCATAATCCTCATCGTCTGCCAAAGGACTCACATCTATCACAAAAAGCCGAATATCCAAACCAATCTGCGGTGCTGCCAAACCAATACCATTTGCAGCGTGCATTGTTTCAAACATATTGTCTATCAACTCTTTAAGGTTAGGATAATCCTTATCTATCTCCTTACCTACTTTTCTCAATACAGAATCGCCAAAGGCACGAACTGGTAAAATCATTACTTATCTTTGTTCTAAAAAATTTTGTAAAATAATCGTGGCACTCACCTTGTCTATCAAGCCTTTATCTTGCCTTGCTTTCTTGCTTTTTCCACTTTGGCTGATGAAAAAAGATGCCATTTTGGAGGTAAATCTTTCATCTAAACGATTGACCAAAATCGCAGGGAATTTCACACTAAACTGCTGAATAAACTGCTGAATATCAGTCTCTATTTCAGATATATTCCCCTTCAAATCGGTAGGAAGCCCCACCACTATTTCATCTACTTTATTCTCACCAAAATACTGCTCCAAGAAAGGAAACAAACGCTCGGTTTCTACGGTTTGTAGCCCACTTGCAATCATTTGCAGGTCATCTGTAACGGCAATGCCCGTCCGCTTTTTACCATAATCTATTGCCATCAGTTGTCCCATTCGGCAAA
Organism: Bergeyella zoohelcum; assembly: GCA_030523905.1. Classification (GTDB taxonomy): domain Bacteria; phylum Bacteroidota; class Bacteroidia; order Flavobacteriales; family Weeksellaceae; genus JAUNHO01. The sequence continues at coordinate 1,542 of JAUNHO010000138.1, read as the reverse complement.
TTTAAGATTTTTTTTTCAATCAATAGTTAAAAACCACTAAAATTCTACTTCATCATCTCCAAAACCACTTCCTTTATTCGGCTTCTTTCCTCATCGGTCATATTAGAGCCAGACGGAAGGCAAAGTCCTCTATCAAAGAGTGTTTCGGCTACTTTTCCTCCGTAATATGGAGCGGTGGCAAAAACTGGTTGCAGGTGCATAGGCTTCCACAATGGGCGAGATTCTATATTTTGTTCTAAAAATTTTAATCGCAAATCTTCGCGGTTAAATCCTGTTTTTTCCTCGTCAATTAATATGGCGGAGAGCCAATGATTGGAGAAAAAATCTTCGTTAGGCTCGGTAAAAAGGCTAATTCCCTCTATATCTTGAAATAAATCGTGGTAAAAATCGTGATTTTTTCGGCGTTGGGCAATTCTCTCTTCCAAAACCTCCATTTGTCCGCGACCGATACCTGCACAAATATTGCTCATTCGGTAGTTATAGCCTATCTCCGAGTGTTGGTAGTGTGGTGCATTGTCCCTTGCTTGGGTAGAAAGAAAAACCGCTTTATCCTTCTGCTTAAATGTTTTACAAACCAAAGCCCCTCCGCCAGAAGTGGTGATGATTTTATTACCATTGAAACTCAAAATAGACATTTCCCCAAACGAACCGCATTTTTGCCCTTTGTAAGTGCTTCCCAGAGCCTCCGCAGCGTCTTCTACCAAAGGAATTTCGTATCTATTGGCGATTTCTAAAATCTCTGCCATTTTCGCGGGCATTCCATAGAGATGAACCACAATGATGGCTTTTGGCTTTTTGCCTTTGGAAATTCTATCTTTTATCGCCTCTTCCAAAGCCGTTGGACACATATTCCAAGTATCAGGTTCTGAATCCACAAAAATAGGCGTAGCCCCTTGATACACAATAGGATTAGCCGATGCCGAGAAAGTAAAACTCTGACAAATAACCTCATCGCCTGTCTTTACACCTAAAATAATCAAAGCCAAGTGAAGTGCCGCCGTTCCAGCCGAAAGAGCTGCAACTTTCACATTTTGAGAAAGATATTTTTCTAAATCTTGTTCAAAAGCATTTACATTTGGCCCAAGTGGAGCCACCCAGTTCTCATCAAAAGCTTGGTGAATGTATTTCAGTTCTTCGCCACCCATATGCGGAGAAGAAAGCCATATTTTTGTATTCATAATTTATTGTTTTACAATTCGTTATATTTTATTATTTTGCTCGGATTTCCTACCACTACTGCAAAATCAGGCACATCTCTAATTACAACCGCCCCTGCACCTATGGTTGTCCATTTTCCAA
>JAUNHO010000138.1:0-233 GCA_030523905.1 Bergeyella zoohelcum | reverse complement strand
TTTAACCCCTTGAATCACAGATGCTCCTATGCCAATATGAGAACCTTCGCCTATTTCAACATTCCCAGCCAAAGCCACATTAGGAGAAATATGTACGAAATCCGATATTTTACAATCGTGTTCTACTACTGCCGAAGTATTGATGATACAATGTTTGCCTATCTTTGCATCTGGATTTATCACTGCATTTGCCATTACTACACTTCCCTCTCCCAATACTGAATGACTAGATA
>JAUNHO010000137.1 GCA_030523905.1 Bergeyella zoohelcum | reverse complement strand
CCTCTTTATCAGTTTCAAATGCTTCCTCAGATTTCGGTATTATGCTCTGTATTTTATTAGAAGCCTTATCTATTTTAGCCTTGATGACACTTGGGCGAAGATTAAATTCTAACACGAAATAAAGCCCCAAACCAAACAACATCACCAGCCACAGCCCTACCTTACCGATAAGAGCCACCATAAAGTCGGCTATTTGAAAACCATAAACTCCCGCTAAAACGCCCTCTCCGTTGGTTATCATACCGAAGAAAATAGGTAACCAACAAATAAAAAACAAGGAATGTCCTACGGATTTCCAAGGGTTAAACCATTTTCTTTTAAGCACTAAAATCCCCAGCATAAAAGTAAGATACGCAATGATGAATGCCGTAATACCAAAGCTTCCAAAAATGAAAACATTCCCCAGCCAATCGCCGAATTTCCCCAAAAGATTGGAAGATTTTATGCTCTTATCCAGCATCATACCTGCTTGGCTTTGGTCGGCCTGCCAACTGAACAAATAGGACAAAAATGCCAGTGTAAGAATAACCGATAAAAGTACGAAGAATACCCCAAAGAAAATCCTTATTTTAGAAAGTTTTTTGGGCTTGTTTGCTACATTGTTTTTGCTTGTGTTTTGTTTTGTATTTTCCATAATTTCAATGTGTGCAAAAGTAGTATTTTTTTATGGAATTTTATAGTTTCAGTTGGGATATTTTCATCAAAAAGAAATATTTTGAAATAATTATAGGGACAAAAAATCATATCTTTGTCCCTATAAATCATTAAAATAAATTTCTTAAATTACAACGGCTTTGCCAGTTCCAAGAACCATTCTTTTACATCTCCTTCTAGATGCGGAGCGATTTTTTCTTCACAGGTTTTATGGTAGGCATTCAGCCAATTTTTCTCGGTTTCGGTCAGCATTTCTGCATCAATCGTATCCTTAAAGAACGGACAAAGCGTCAGCGTTTCAAAACCATAGAATGTGCCAGAAGTAGTAGTTTCTAATTCTTGCACAGCTACCAAATTCTCGTGGCGGATACCATATTGATTTTCAACATAATAACCTGGCTCATTGGAGCAAACCATTCCTGCTAAAAGCTCCTGCGGATTCATATCTTTACGGATATTTTGCGGCCCTTCGTGTACATTCATAAAACTGCCCACTCCGTGTCCTGTGCCGTGTGCATAATCCTTGCCATTGAGCCAAAGCGGAAGACGAGCGATGGCATCTAGTTGCACCCCACGCGTTCCTTTCGGGAATTTCACCAAAGAGAGGTTTATCATTCCTTTTAGTACCAAAGTGCAATCTTTCACAAAATCTTCGGAAACCTCGCCAAGTGCCACCACACGCGTAATATCGGTAGTTCCTTCCAAATATTGTCCGCCAGAATCTATCAAAATACTGCCCACATTCGTTACCTCTTTGCTTCCCACTTTTTTAGCCGAATAATGCACTATCGCCCCATTTCCTTGATAGCCAATGATACTACCAAAACTTTCGCCTACGAAATTTTTCCCCTCGGCACGGAAGTCTCTCAATTTTTCCCCAATGGAATACTCCGTCATCGGTTCTTTGCCTACATTATGTTTTAGCCAATATAGGAATTTTACCATTGCCACACCATCTCTTTCCATCACCATTCGGAAGCCTTCCAGTTCGGTTTCATTCTTCACGGCTTTCATTAAATTACCTGGAACAGAGGCTTTTATGAATGAATTTTTATCTTTCAAAGTTTCAAAAACCAGCTGATTGGTATTCGGTGAAATTAGAACTTTTTCATTATTAAAATCTTTTAGATAAGTGAAAAATTCATCATAAGGTAAGGTTTTTACTTGGGCTTGTTCCAGTTGATTTTTCGCCTCTTCGTTGAGTTTCTCCAAATCTACAAATAGCGTTGCATCATTCTGAGTAAGAGCAATATAGCCTAAAAATACAGGATTGCATTCCACATCGCTACCACGAAGATTGAGCGTCCAAGCCACATCATCAAGACTGGAAATAATATGCAACGATGCCCCTTGCTCCTGCATTTTCGCACGAATATCGGTTAGTTTTTGTTCCACGGATTTCCCTGCCCATTTCAACGGATGTACGAAAATCTCATTTTTAGACGCTTCGCCTCTGTCTGTCCAAAGGTCTTTTAGCAGAGATTCATCTACCAAATTGATGTTTTTTGTAGCCAATTTTTCTCTCAAAAGTTCCCAGTTGGCGTGTGCTGTGGCTACGGCATTTACGGCTACTTTTCCGTTTTCTGGCGTTTGGGAAATAATCCAATCTATGTAGTTCGGTGTGCCTTCTACCCCATCTTTCATTAGTTCTATTTCGGTTCCTGCCAACTCCTGTGGAGCCTGAACGAAATATCTTCCATCTGTCCAAAGTGCTGATTTTTCATTAGTTACCACCACAAAACCTGCCGAACCAGTAAAACCCGAGAGCCAAGTTCTCTCTTGCCATTCTTGTGGGAGATACTCGCTCATATGTGGGTCTGCGGAATAAACAATAAAAGCAGAAATATTTTTTTCTTGCATCTTCTGACGCAATGCGGATAGTTTTTCGTTGGTTGTCATATTCTTTTATTTTATCTCGCTAAATTACTTATTTTTTTCTTATTAGGAAAAGGAAAGTTTTATTTTTACACTGAACACATAAAAAAACCGCCTGTTTTAGGGGCGGTTTTTGAACTGTTTATTTAGCTGTATAAACAACTATTATTCCATTTGTACTAGTTGTTAATCCTATTGTTGCATTTTCATCAATATGATTGAAATAATATTCTCCGTTTGACTCTCCTAAGAAATTATGTCTTTCAATATAAAAAGTTGCAAGATTTTCAACAATAGAAGCACTATAAGGGAAACGAACCCCAATATAATCTATTTTACCATTAGAATCAAAATGATAAAGCACTTCTGATACATTCCTATTCTCCCCTTTGAAAGCTAAAAAATTGTTATACTCACGAATAAAAGTTCTTGTTTCTTTACTTTTCACTTCTTCTTTTGTTTTTCCAAAGTACATAAGTGGCTCTGTAAATAATGTGCTATAAGGAGCAATGTTAATAGTACTTTTTAGGGTTTGTCCATTTTTAGTAGCAGTTACTTCTACCTTACCTACTTTTTTCGCTTTGAATACTCCATCATTTCCAATAGTTCCTCTTTTTTCATCTGATACACTCCAAGTAAATTCTGAAGGAGATAGTGTAGAACTACCATTCTTAACGGACAAAGCAACCGTTTTGTCATAATTTGTAGTCGCTTCGCTTGGAGATAGTGTATAATTTGCTACTGATGTAGTTCCGCTATCATCATCTCTTGAGCAGGATACTACCATTCCTAATGTTGCCAAAGACAAAGAGGCAACGAATAAAAGTTTTTTCATTGTTATAATAATTTTAATTTTTCCCTACTCTCTTGGCTTTTCGGGTTCCGCCTTTGTTTATTTGTTTTTATTTTTCGCTCTTCGGATAGCGGTTTTATTTTTTGCAGTTAGAAGATTGTTTTACTATAATGAGCGTTAGCGTCTTTGTTGGGCTTAAACGATTCAAAAACTTTTGTTTATCCTTGCGTTATTTTTTCAACGCAAAGAGAGACAAAAAAATTGAATAAATTACCCAATAATTTAAGATAGACAAAAAGCCACTTCGTTTATTTTAGAAATACAACTAATAAATGCACAATAGTTTTTTTCAAATATTTCTCCGTCATTTTCTCCCAAATTTAGGTCTTTCAGTCTTCCGTTTAGGTGGTTTTGAGATATTTTTAGGTGGTTTTACGAAGCGTTTAGGTCTTGGACCTAAAATTTTGCGTCTTTTTGATAAAATTTTAGGT
>JAUNHO010000136.1:1844-3847 GCA_030523905.1 Bergeyella zoohelcum | reverse complement strand
GATATTTAATTATTTATTAAATAGTTGTATTTCTAAAATAAACGAAGTGGCTTTGTCTATCATAAATTATTGGATAATTTATTCATTTTTTTGTTTCTCTTTGCGTTGAAAAAAATAACGCAAGGATAAACAAAAAGTTTTCATGTAAAATTCTTGAATCATTTAAGCTAAACAAAGACACTAACACTTACTTTAAGTAAAACAATGTTAAATGCACAACATGTTTATATTCAGTATTTAATAAAAAACTAGTATCTTTGCCTAAAATTTCAAAACACTATTATGAATATCACCATCGTAGGAACAGGATATGTAGGCTTGGTAACGGGAACGACCCTTGCCGAGCTAGGAAATACCGTATATTGCGTAGATGTAGATGCCAATAAAGTAGAAAAAATGAAAAACGGCATCGTGCCAATCTACGAACCGCATTTGGAGGAAATGTTTTTGAGAAATATACAAGCGAACCGATTGTTTTTCACCACCGATTTGAAGGAGGCTCTTGATAAAAGTGAGGTGATTTATCTCGCTCTTCCTACGCCACCTGGGGAAGATGGCTCGGCGGACTTGTCTTATGTTCTCGGTGTTGCCAACCATATTGGTGAGATAATGACGGAATATAAAGTCATTGTAAATAAATCTACCGTGCCTGTGGGAACTGCCGATAAGGTGAGAAATGCTATTTCTGCAAAAACCAATATTCCGTTTGATGTGGTTTCCAACCCAGAGTTTCTCCGTGAAGGCTTCGCTGTGGAAGATTCTATGAACCCTGCCAGAGTAGTGGTAGGAAGTAGCTCCGAAAAAGCAAGAGACATTATGGCAAAAATCTATCAGCCATTTACCAATACAGGGATACCGATTATCTTTATGGATGAAAAATCTTCGGAACTTACGAAATACGCTGCCAACTCATTCTTGGCTGTGAAAATCACCTTTATGAATGAAATAGCCAACTATTGCGAAAAAGTAGGTGCTGATGTGGATAAGGTGCGTCTTGGTATGGGTAGCGATGATAGAATTGGGCATAGATTCTTATTTCCAGGCATTGGCTACGGCGGTAGCTGTTTCCCAAAAGATGTAAAGGCATTGATAAAATCTGGTAAAGAGGAAGACTTTGATTTCCAGATTCTTGAAGCTACTGAAAATGTCAATAAAGCCCAAAAAACCATCTTGATTTCTGAAATAGAAAAATATTTCGGTGGTGATCTGAAAGGAAAAACCATCGCACTTTGGGGCTTGGCTTTCAAGGCAAATACCGATGATATTCGCGAAGCATCTTCGCTAGACAACATTAAAATTTTACTAGAAAAAGGAGCAAAAGTAGTGGCTTATGATAGCATTGCGGAGGAGAATGTAAGAGGTATCTTGGGCGATAAAATAGCCTATGCAAAGGATATGTATTCTGCATTAGAAGGTGCAGACTGCCTGCTCATCGCTACGGAATGGCCAGAGTTCAAAAACCCTAATTTTGACCTAATTGCTGAAAAACTCAACAATAAAGCCATTTTTGATGGGAGAAATATATACCCACTAGAAACTTTGGAGCAGCACGGCTTTTTCTATAAAAGTATCGGTAGGGCTACCATAAAATAAATGTTTAACAAAAATATTTTGCACATACATTCCTAAGGATGTATGTGTAATTTTGATTATAAAAAAACAATGAGCGAAAAATCAGAAACCCCAAAAAAACAATATTCATCTATTGGTTATTTCAAATATTTTAGGAATATATTAGGAAAGCATATTTATGTTTTTATTATTCTCAATTTTTTGGTGGGGCTTTTAGACGGGATAGGACTTACAATGTTCATTCCGCTACTCTCCGCTACTACCGATAGTAACAATGCCGAACAATCTTTGGGGCAACTAGCAAAAGTAATAGATTTTCTAAAAAGCTTGGGTATAGATTTTAATATCGTCAGTATACTTTTGCTAATGGTATTATTATTTACCTTAAAAGGACTAATAAACTACCTCAAAACTATCTATACAACAAAAAT
>JAUNHO010000136.1:0-1834 GCA_030523905.1 Bergeyella zoohelcum | reverse complement strand
CATAAGAGCCACTAAACAACTGAGGTTCAAGCTAATAGACGCTCTAGGAAATCTTTCCTATGAAGGTTTTACTACGATGAGTATAGGGAGAATCCAGAACCATATTTTCGGGGAATCTGGAAGATTGATAGGTGCTATGGGAACATATGTAGGTAGTATCCAGTTTGCTACGATGCTTCTCACCTATGTATTCCTTGCAGCAGTTTCCAACTGGCAATTTGCCATAATGGTAGGAATAGGGGGCTACATTACAGATTTCTTATACAAATATTTGAGTAATTTAATCCGAGATTATTCTAGAAAACAAGTCAATTTAGGAAACAATTTTAACGAGATTCTGATTCAGTCGGTTAATAATTTCAAATATCTAAAAGCAACCAATTATTTCAAGAGATATGATGATAGATTGAGAAAAAACATTCTTCTCAATGATGAATATAGCCTGAAATCTAGCAAACTAGGTGCCATTATGACCAATGCTCGTGAGCCTATGATTCTCATGATCATTGCTTTAGTTATTATTATACAGATTAATGTCTTTAATGGTAATCTAGCATCTATTTTGGTGAGTTTATTGTTATTTTACAGATGTTTAGGCTATTTGGTTAATTTACAAACCTCTTGGAGCACCTTCGTTGCACAAGCTACGGCCATAGAGTCCATAGAAAAAATTATGGAAGAATTCAAGGAGAATGAAGAGCCTCAAAACGCTACACTTATCCAGCAAATAGATGGTATAAAAGTGAAGAACCTAAACATCACTTTTGGGAATACCCCAATATTAAAGAACATTAATATGGATATTCCATCTAAAAATTCTGTTGCCTTCGTGGGTGAAAGTGGTGCGGGGAAAACCACACTTGCTAATGTTATCTGCGGACTACAAATCCCACACGGCGGGGAGATTTTGGTAGATAACCAATCTGTTTATACCACCAATCTCAGTACCTATAGAGGTAAGATAGGCTATATCACGCAGGAGCCTGTGATATTCAATGATACTTTGTTCAACAATGTTACATTTTGGGAAGAGAAAACACCTGAAACATTAGGAAAATTCTACAAGGTAATGAATATGGTCTCCCTAGGTAGTTTTGTAGAAAACCTAGAACAAAAAGAAGATTCTTCACTAGGGAACAACGGCGTCCTAATCTCTGGCGGACAAAAGCAAAGAATCTCCATAGCAAGGGAACTTTATAAAGATGTAGAACTACTGATAATGGACGAGGCTACCTCGGCACTGGACTCCGAAACCGAAAAACACATCAAGGACAATATAGATATACTACACGGAAAATTCACTATGGTCATCATAGCCCACAGGCTTTCTACCATAAAAAATGTAGATACTATCTATCTTCTAGAAAAAGGAGAAATATCAGCCTCTGGAAGTTACAACGAACTTCTTGAAACATCTGAAAAATTCCGAAAAATGGTGGAGTTACAAGATGTATAAAATTATTTTTCATTTATTAATAAATTAGAACACATATAATCCAAAATAATATTATTATATGAAAAAGAAACTTTCTGTCATTGTTCTCACCTATAATCACGCAGATTATATAGAGGAAAACTTAAGGGGAATTTTTATGCAAAATGTAGATTTCCCTATAGAACTTATTCTCTGTGATGATAAATCTCCTGATAATACCCACGAAAGAATACAAGAAATTCTAGTCGATACCCCTGCTCATATAGAGGTAAAATATACACATCACGAAAAAAATATAGGCTCTACCCCTAATTTTTATTATGCTCTAAAACAGGTTACTGGCGATTATATCGCTTTCTGTGAAGGAGATGACTATTGGACTAATCCTAGCAAATTACA
>JAUNHO010000135.1 GCA_030523905.1 Bergeyella zoohelcum | reverse complement strand
TTGTCCATAGAAAAAGATAGCGGTGTGCCTGATAGGGTATCGGTTTTTGTAACTATCTGAGCATTAACAGAATAAATGCAAATGAAACTTAAAATAAAACTAATTTTTTTTAGTGTAATCATCTTCTGAAATTTTTTACAAAAGTAGTATAAAAAGCCAAAATAACAAGGGTTGTAATTTAGAATATTTATAAATTAAGAAAAATAACAAAAGTCAATATTTTTAGGTTGTTAAATTTGTGTTAAAAAACTTACTTTTGCACAAATAAATGTAACTCAATAATTTTACTAACCCAAGATTATATAAATGATTAGTTGGAGAAAGCATTATAAGAGAGGATTGCTGGCAATAGGTATATTGTTTGCAGCTGTTGCTTCTGTCCAGGCACAAGGCGATGCCAAAAACGGGGAGAAGCTCTTTAAGGCAAATTGTTCTGCCTGTCACGCATTAGATAAGCAAATGGTGGGGCCTGCACTCGGTGGAGTGGTGGAAAGGCTAAAAACCGAGCAAAATCTAGATACAGACTGGCTACATAAGTGGATAAAGGACAATGAGGCACTTCGTAAATCTGGTGATAAGTATGCCAACGAGGTGTTTGAGAAGTTTAATAGAACTCCGATGACGGCGTTTCCTAGCTTGTCTGAAACGGATATTAATGATATATTAGAATATACAACCAACCCTCCTGTGGCGGAAGAACCAGCCGCTGATGTACAGCAAGATGCTAATACCCTTGCTACGATAGAACAAGCGAAGAAGGAGAGTGTTAATTCTAAAATCGTGATGATTTCCCTATTCTCTATCGCGGCTTTATTGGTTTGGTTGTTGTTTAGATTGAGACAATTGGTGAAACTTCAGCAGACGGAGGAACTTTCAAGTCTTAATGAAACGAGAGTAACATCTTTCGCTGATTTATATAAAAAATATAATGTAGTAGGGAAGGTAATGCTTGGTTTGTTGGCTCTGTTTGCGTTCTATGGAGTATGGAATGCTCTTATGGGTATTGGGGTTTATAAAGGGTATAAGCCAGAACAACCGATTCACTTCTCGCATAAAATTCACGCAGGAGACAATAAGATTGATTGTCAAATGTGCCACTCTTCGGCTAAATATGGTAAAGTTTCAGAGATTCCGTCAATGAATGTTTGTATGAACTGTCACAGAAATATTTCCGAGTATAATGGTAAATATTTTGAACCAGGTAAGGATAAGGCATTCTATGATGCTGAAATTCAGAAGATATATGCGGCAACTGGTTGGGATCCAAGTTCTCAATCTTACAAAAATGCTAAAAGCCCAGTGGAATGGGTGAGAATCCACAATATGCCAGATTTTGTGTATTTCAATCACGCACAGCATGTCGTGGCGGGAGAACAAGCAATTATCTCTTCTCATAACAAGAAAAATCCTAATGACCAAATAGATGTGGTTTGTAAGGCTTGTCACGGAAAAGTAGATACAATGAATGTGGTTCAGATGGCGAATGACTTCACTATGGGGTGGTGTATAGAGTGCCATAGAACTACGGAGGTTGATATGAAAAACGGATACAACGCTCAGTATTTCAAAAATCTTCACGATAAATTGAAAAAGCAATATCCTAAGTCCGAAGGTAAGATTACGGTAGATGCTATCGGTGGTCTAGAATGTGGTAAATGTCATTATTAATAACATCAAAAAAATCAGAAGTATCAATGGCTTCAAATAAAATACAATTCAGAAGTATTCACGAACTGAACGACCCAACGCTCAATCAGCAATTGGCTCAGAAAGAGTTTCACGATGAAATTCCAGTAGATGAATTTTTGGGAGATTCTGAAAAAATGAATAACTCAAACACGAGTAGGAGAGATTTCTTGAAATTATTAGGTTTCTCTACGGCGGCTGTTACTTTGGCAGCTTGTGAGGCTCCTGTAATCAAGACTATTCCTTATGTTGTAAAACCTCACGACATCATACCAGGGGTGCCGAATTTCTACGCCTCTACTTTCTTTGATGGGTATGATTTTGCAAGTGTTTTGGTGAAAACACGCGAGGGAAGACCTATAAAAATAGAGCCTAATACAGCAGCGGGTTCTCTTGGTGGAACTAACGCGAGAGTTCAGGCGGGTTTGCTTTCTCTATATGATAATGATAAAGTAAAGCAACCAAAACTAGATGGCAAAGATGAAACTTTTGATAAAGTAGATGATTTTGTACTAAAAGGTTTAGCGGAGGCACAGGCTTCTAATAAGAAGATTGTTTTGCTTTCTCATTCATTTGCCAGTCCTACATTCAAGAAGTTATTTAGTGATTTCAAGGCTAAATATCCTACCGCGGAATTGGTAACTTATGATGCTATTCCTTATTCAGCGGCGTTAGATGCAGCAGAAGAAGTATTCGGACAAAGAGCATTGCCAGTTTATGACCTTGTAGGAACAGAATTAGTGTTGTCTTTCCACGCAGATTTCCTTGATGCGTATAATGGTGCAAGTCTAGAATCTTCTTATGCGAAAGCAAGAAAGCCAGGAAAAAATATGCTTCGTCATATTCAGGTAGAGGCTAATATGTCTCTTACTGGTGCTAATGCAGATACGAGAATTAGACTGAAACCAAGTGAGTCTAATAAACTTTTAGTAGAGGTTTATAAAGGTATCGTGGAAGGTGCTACCTCTGATAAAGCAGCAGCTAAACTAGTAGAAGAACTAAAAGCAAAAGGTAATAAAGCTGTAGTTTTTGCAGATGGTTCAAAAGGAGCGTATGTTTTGGCTCATTTAATAAATCAAAAACTAGGTTCGGTAGCATTCACTGGTAAAGCGAATTATCTAAAAGAATATAATCACGCAAGATTTGAAGAATTTATTTCTTGGGTGAAATCAGGGCAAGTAGGCGTTTTGATTTCTAATGATGTCAATCCTATTTACTCTTATAAAAAAGGTGCAGAGCTGAAAGAAGCTTTTGCAAAATTACCTTATCATATAGCAGTTACACAGAAAAAAGACGAAATGTATCAGTCTGCTAAGGCGGTAATTCCTGTGGCTAACTGGCTAGAATCTTGGGGAGATTTGACCCCTGAAACAGGTGCATATTCTTTGATGCAACCTACCATTCAGAAGATTTATAAATCAAGACAGATAGAAGAGTCTCTATTGGTTTGGATTAACGGAAAAAATAATCCAGCGAATGATTATTATGCGTACTTAAAGGCGAATGCTTCTTCGCTTCTAGGAGAGACTTCATTCAATAAAGCACTTTATAATGGCTTTAATAATATAGCCGTAGGTTCTACTTTGGCATATGCAGGTGGAAATGCACAAGGTGCTGTTTCAGAATTGAGCGGTTTCAAAGCGTCTGATATGGAATTGGTGCTTTATACCAAAACCTCAATGGGAGACGGAACACAGGCCAATAACCCTTGGTTGCAAGAATTACCAGACCCTATCACCAGAATGTCTTGGGATAACTACCTAACTATCTCTCCGAAAGATGCAGAAAGATTAGGCTTCAAGAATGAACTTAATGCGAGAATGCAACTAGACGGAGATAGAGTAAATCTAACCGTAAATGGTGTTACTATAAAAGATGTACCAGTGTTCATTCAGCCTGGTCAGGCAGAGGGTTCATTAGGTTTGGCATTAGGATATGGTAAAAAAGATGCTGGTAAAGTAGCAGATACAGGGGTGAATGCTTATCCATTGTTTGATGGTTACAATACTTTGGTATCTGGTGTTACTTTGGAAAAAGTATCTGGTATGCACGAGTTTGCAGGTATGCAGTTGCAAAATACCCTAATGGGTCGTTATGATATTGCGAAAGAAGTATTGCTAGATGATTATCTAAATATACCATTTGATGACCCTAAAAAAGGTTG
>JAUNHO010000134.1:782-3934 GCA_030523905.1 Bergeyella zoohelcum | reverse complement strand
AACCACCCTTCTGCTTCAATTATAGAAGTAAAAAAAACGATTAATAATAATGTAACGACTGGTTATAATGTAGATTTGAGCAATGGTGTAGATTTGATATTTGAAGCCAATGGAAATATTCCAGCACCTACTTCTGTATTGCCTCAAACGGCAAATACTTTCCTACAAACTCACTTTTCTAATGTAAATATCTTGCGTGTAGAGAGAGATTCTAATGACAATGATTACGATGTTTATCTTGCCAATGGATATGAAGTAGAGTTTGATTACAATGGCACTTGGAGAGATATTAATGGAAACAACAAAGCATTACCTACATCTGTTTTAGCCTTATTACCATCTAAAATTGAAAGTTATAGAGCGACTAATTATCCCTCTACAAACATCACAGAAGTGGAAAAAGTTTACACCAATGGAACGCTAAGTGGCTATAGCATAGAACTAAGCAACGGTATAGATTTGGTATTTGATGCTAATGGAAACTTATCAAATTCCAATCCTTCCACTCCATCTACCCCACAAGCATCATTGCCACAAGAAGCAAATACATTTCTACAAACTCACTTCGCAGGGGTAAATATTTCTCGTATAGAAAGAGATTCTGATGACAATGACTATGAAGTTTATTTAGCCAATGGATACGAACTAGAATTTAATTCCACAGGTATCTGGAAAGATGTAAATGGAGGTACTAATAGACCTTTACCTGCATCGGTATTGGCTTTATTGCCATCAGGAATTGAAAATTATAGAGCGACCAACTATCCATCTACTACCATTATAGAGGTAGAAAAGAATTTTACCAATGGAACTCTCACAGGTTATAATGTAGATTTAAGTAATGGCGTAGATTTAATATTCAACGCTGATGGAAACTTTGTAAGATTTGATGATTAACTTTTAATAATTACACAGAAAACTGCCAAAGAATTAGATGTAATTTTTTGGCAGTTTTTTTATTTTGCTTAAAACCTTAAGCCTCATTTAACACCTCTATTTCATTATAACAATTCGGCTAATAGCACGAAAATCATTGCTATAATGGCTGGTATTCCTTGTTTTATAATGATAGATTTTGAAGAGATAATGCTCCCATAAGTAGCCGCTACAATTATGCAACCCAAGAAAAACACTCGGATATTGAACGCCCATTCGGTATCATTTATCAAAAATGTCCAAAGCAAACCCGCAGCCAAAAAACCATTATAAAGCCCTTGATTGGCGGCCAAACCTTTGGTTTTAGGAAACATTTCCTCTGGTAACGCTCCCTTGAATGTCTTTTTACCCAAAGTTTCCCACGCAAACATCTCTATATAAAGGATATAGAAATGCTCTACTGCCACAATAAAAGTGAAAATTTTCGCTAATGTTTCCATACATTAATGCACACCTTTTTCTTTCATTATTTTATTCAATCGTTTCAAAATGGATAATCCGAGTAAAGTTGCGAGAAGCAATAAACCAAAATTAACCAAGAAGAAATAGCCTTTGTTATCGTAGTTGTACCACATACTAGCCAGTACGCCAGAAAGTTTATTCCCGATGGAAGTAGATAGGAAAAAACCGCCCATCATCAAGGCTGTGATTCTCGGTGGCGAAAGTTTGGACACCAGAGACAAGCCCATTGGCGAAAGGCATAGCTCCCCTACCGTAATCACGCCGTATGCAGCCACTAGCCATAGAGAGGAGACTTTTACCGCTCCGTTGCCCCCTGCATAGACGGCACCCACCATCACCAAGCAAGATAATGCAGAAATGAATAAGCCTAAAACAATTTTAGACGGCGTAGATGGCTCCTTGCCTTTTCGTCTCAGCATCATAAAGAAACCTACCACCACAGGCGTGAGCAAAATCACCCAAAAAGGATTGACCGACTGGAACAACTCCGTATTAAGAAGATAAACCGATTGGCTTTCATTCGCCTCAAAATGGGCTTTTTGTTCCTCCGAAACATTTCGGAAATAGACATCTTTTCCTATGGCTTTTTTGGTTTTATCGCCGTCTTTTTCGGCTCTATATTGGTCATCATAGAGGGTTACTTCTTTATCCTTAAAATCCTTTATTTCTACTAAATGCAGGGTTTCCAAGGGCTTTTCTAGTACGGCTGGGGCAGTTCTATCGGTGTAGTAATTGGCCCATCTGGTCAGTGCTGTTCCGTTTTGTTTGAATACCGCCCAAAACATCAAACTCACTGCAAAAATCGTGAGCAAAGCCCCTATCGGTTTCTTGTCTTCCGCATTGGCTTTTAGGTAGATACTCACATAGAAAATCACCACTGGGACACAGGCAAAAATAAAGGCATCGGTGCTATCACTCCCGAAAATATTTCCTGGAATAACCCAACCAATTAGCCCCACTACAATGGCAGGAACGAAGACTTTCAGCAGTACAGAAGAGAGTTTGGTATCGCCCTCTTGTGCTGGTTTCAATACATTGGCAGAACGAATGTGCTTCATACCCAAAGTAAAGACTATCAGCCCCAAAAGCATACCGAAACCTGCCGTCATAAACGCAGGCCCCCAGCCGTATTTGTTACGCATATACGCCGCCACGAAGTTGCAAACGAGAGCCCCAATATTAATCCCCATATAGAAAATATTGTAACCCGCGTCTTTATTATCCTTGTATTGTTCATCGCTGTAAAGATTCCCCAAAAGGGTAGAAATACTAGGTTTGAAGAAGCCATTACCAAGAATAATAAGCCCCAATGAAGTATAAAACATTGGCAACTCTTGGAACAACCCGATACCGATGTACCCTGCCGCCATCAGTATCCCACCGATATAGATGGCTTTCACATAGCCCAAAATCCTATCTGCCAAGAAGCCTCCCAAGAAAGGCGTAAGATAAGTAAGGGCAATGAATGTCCCAAAAATATCATCGGCGGTTTTGTCCATAACTTCCAGTCCGCCATTGTCCTTCGGGTCTATCATATAAAGGACTAAAATCCCTAAAATAAGGTAATAACCAAACCTTTCCCACATCTCCGTAAAGAAGAGAAAAGGCAACCCTTTCGGGTGTTTCGCTGTGTTTGCTTTCATATTTTTTATTTTAATTGTTTTGTTTTTAGATTTTTAGATTCTAGAACCGAGAGCCAAGATTTTAGAAGTCTCGTGTCATTCTGAGCCGTAAGGCGAAGAATCTTTTTTCTT
>JAUNHO010000134.1:0-759 GCA_030523905.1 Bergeyella zoohelcum | reverse complement strand
ACAATGGGCTAAAGCCACATTGCTTTTGTCTCGTCTCTCGGTTCTCGTCTCTAAAAGGGCAAATGAGATTTGCCCTATGCTATTTTTACAGATTTTCAATAACGAAATCCGTCATCATTTGATAGAGTTGTTCACGAGTATTTCCGCCGTAGATGCCGTGATTTTTGTCAGGATAAGTCATAAACTGGAATTTCTTTTTCTTCTGTATGAGTTGCTCGGCAAATTCTACGGCGTTTTGATAATGCACATTGTCGTCCGCTGTGCCGTGTATCATTAGGAATTTCCCTTTCATCAAATGGGCGTGGGTGGTCGGCGAATTATCATCATAGCCCGATGGGTTTTCCTGTGGCGTACGCATAAAACGCTCGGTGTAGATGGTGTCGTAATATCTCCAATTCGTAACAGGTGCCACGGCAATGCCCAGCTTGAAGACCTCCGCCCCTTTCGTGAGTGCCAAACTTGCCATATAACCGCCGAAACTCCAACCGAAAATGCCTATTCTGCTTTTATCTATATACTGCTGATTGCCGAACCATTTCGCGGCGGTAATCTGGTCTTCTATCTCGTATTTTCCGAGGTTCATATAGGTGGCTTTTTTGTATTTCGTGCCTTTTCCGCCTGTGCCTCTGCCATCTACACATGCCACTATATAGCCCTGCTGTACAAGGTGATTGAACCACAAGGCATTGCCTCCGTCCCAAGAGTTGGTAACCTGCTGTGAGCCTGGCCCAGAGTATTGGAACATAAAGAGCGGATATT
>JAUNHO010000133.1 GCA_030523905.1 Bergeyella zoohelcum | reverse complement strand
TGTCTCAAAATTTTTCAAAGAAAAAAAAATTTCTATTTTAGCAAAATCAAAAATATGGTTAGTCTGCGATAGCGAAGACCAGATTTTGGGCGTACTGCCCTACCGACAAGATGGGAGATTTTTGCCCACAAAACAGACAAAACAAACAATAATTATCAAATAAAAAACATCAGAAAATGAAATTTAGAAATTGGTTTATTTTCATCTTAACCCTACTATTTACAGGGCTTTCAGCACAGATAAAAGACCCTGTGAAATTCAAGTACAACATCAACAATCTAGGCGAAAACCTTTATGAAGCCGTGCTATACGCTACGCTAGAAAACAACTGGCATATCTACTCCAAAGACCTGCCACCAGATAGCGGAATCCCTACGGAAATGATAGTTTCTGGCGATAATATCCAGACTGTGGGTGGCGTAGTAGAAGTAGGAAAAAAATACAGCGAGTTCTCGGAGGCGTTCCAAGCTCAGATTGTTTATTACTCCAATTCGGTACAATTTAAGCAAAAATTCAAACTTAAAAATCCTGAAAAAGGGGCTAATGTAACCACGGAAATCACTTACCAAACTTGTGATGATAAGGTTTGTCTTGCACCGAATACATTGGAATTTGCACAAAAACTAAATCCTATTTCAGTAAAAACCGATGAAAAAACAGAGACTGACTCTATAACCAAAGATGTGGAAACATTGGCTGTCGTAGGTGATAGCACCCAAATAGATTCAGTAGCAATTGGGCAAAATATCAGCACTACAAAAATAGACCCAAAAAATCTAAAAGTAGAAAGTCTGGACTATAAAAAACCTCTGACCGACTGCGGTACAGCGAAAGAAGAACATAGCGAAAACTACTGGACTTACCTCTTCCTTGGCTTCATCGGTGGGCTTATTGCATTGCTCACGCCTTGCGTTTTCCCTATGATTCCGCTTACGGTTTCCTTCTTTACCAAAGGGGCAAAAGATAAGGCAAAAGGCAAAAGAGATGCTTTACTTTATGGCTTTTTCATCTTGGCGATTTTTGTTTTACTGAGCGTTCCGTTCCATATTATAGATGGTATCGCTGGGAATATTTTCAATGAAATATCCACTTCCGTATGGCTCAATTTGTGTTTTTTTGCGATATTTATTTTCTTCGCAGGAAGTTTCTTTGGCTATTACGAAATCACCCTTCCGAGCTCCATTGCCAATAAATCTTCCAAAGCCGAGGAGGCAGGTGGCATCATTGGGATATTCTTTATGGCACTCACTTTGGTGATTGTTTCGTTCTCTTGTACGGGGCCTATTTTGGGTAGTTTATTGGGTAGTGCTGTTACAGGTTCGTCCAATGTCCCTATGCTTCTTACCTTTGCGTTGGCAGGTTTTGGGCTGTCTTGGGCTATCGTTTTCGGTTTGTTAGCGTTATTCCCACAGGCATTACAATCTTTACCAAAATCAGGTGGCTGGATGAATACCGTGAAGGTTTATCTGGGTTTTATAGAATTAGGTTTAGCCCTAAAATTCCTTTCAAAAGCAGATTTGGTTTCAAAAACTTTCTTGCTAAAAAGAGAGTTATTCATCGCACTTTGGATACTCATCGTTATTGGTATTATTTTGTATTCTTTTGCATTAATTAGATTTCCGCACGATGATAAAAAGCCTAAAATATCACTCGGAAGAAAATTATTTGGTGTCTTCTGGATATGCTTTGGACTTTATCTATATCAAGGTTTAATACCTTGCGATAGACCGAAATTACAACTGCTTTCAGGGATTTTGCCTCCGCTGAATGTGAGTTATTTCCACGATGAAAAAGATGGGATTTTAGGTATGCACCCAGAACACGATTTCTACAAAGCCCTTGAAGTCGCACAAAAAGAAAACAAGCCTATCCTAATAGACTTTACTGGCTATGGCTGTGAAAACTGCCGAAAAATGGAGGAGTTTGTATGGAGTGAGCCTGATATTCTACCGATTTTACAAAATGATGTGGTTTTGGCTTCGCTTTATGTAGATGATAAGGAGGAACTCCCAGCCGAGGAACAGACCAAAATAGATATGGGCGGTGGGCAAATGAAAAAGATAAAAACCATAGGCGATAAATGGAGTATGTTCCAGCAGATTAATTTCAATAACAACTCCCAGCCGCATTATGTTTTGGTAACGCCAGACGGAAAGGTCATCAACAGCCCTGTCTCTGGATATATGCCAAAAGAAGATTTCAAAAAATTCCTAGAATGTGGCGTAAATCATTTTAAGAAATAATCCAACGATACGAGAGTTCAACGCTCTCGTATCTTTTAATTAAATATACATATAAATGCTCAACTACGAAATACACGGCACAGGCACAGAGCCCCTCGTGCTATTACACGGCTTTATGGAAAACCTACTCATCTGGGAAGACCTTCAACCCTATCTTTCTAAAAGATTTAGGCTGATAAAAATAGATTTACCTGGACACGGCAGAAGCCCCAACTATGCCGAAACCCACACAATGAGCCTAATGGCAGAAAAAGTCAAGGAGGTTCTAGACACGCTGAAACTGGGTAAAGTGCATTTATTAGGGCATTCTATGGGGGGCTATGTGGCTTTGGCTTTGGCGGAACAATATCCTGAACAGCTACAAAGTCTCACCTTATTTTTCTCTACTTTTTTCGCCGATTCGGAGGAGAAGAAAGAACAACGAAGAAAAACTTTCAGGATTATAAAAGAGAGTTTTAGAACCTTCGTGAGTGCTGGTATCCCCAATCTTTTTAGCCCTAATGAACAAGAGATACTGCAAGAGAAAATCAGTTTTGCGAAAGAGATTGCCCTCTCTACCGATACCGATGGCGTACTGGCAGCGACCAAAGGAATGATAGACCGCCCCACGAGAAAAAGCGTTTTGGAAAACCTTGATACCAAGATTCTCATCATTGCAGGAAAGTACGACAACGCCGTGAAGACCAGCGAAATGATAGACGCACTCCCCCACCGCCCCAATATAAAATCTTACATCCTAGATTGCGGACACAATGGACACTGGGAAAAACCCGAAATCTGTGCCAGTATCATCAATACAGAACTAATAAACCCTCCAAAATAAGGAGGGCTTTTGTTTTAGTTTAACTCTATTGGGTTATATGGGCGTTCCTTTGGTTGGCTCGTCTGTGGATTTTTAGGCGAAATACTTACTTCGGAATTGACATTCACGAATTTCATAAAATCCCTTACCGAAAGAGCCTTTAATTCTTGGTACTTCTTCTTATTCGTTCTTATCAAATTCTCTTTCGTAGGCGTGAAGTTCTGCGGTCTATTCTGCTCTATCGCTACGGCGGTCATCACGAAATTTTGTTTCGTATCTTGTACTTTTAGGATAAGACCTGGCAAACCTTGGAATTTGTATGGTCCATCTGCCACAGGGATAGCAGGAGCAAACCAAGCCTCCCAAACTCTCCCTCCGAAACTGCCCACCGCTTTCACCACTTCGTAATTTAGAATCTGCTGTTTCTCATTGGTGGTTTTCCAGTCTATGCTTGGTATCGCTTCCGTATATTCGTAGGTTTTCTCCAATATAGGCTCTACAAAACTAAGTTGCTTTTTGGAAAAATCTTTTACTACCGAAAGGGCTACTTTACCACGACCATACTTATCTCTATTCGCCATCATAGTTGCCATATCCATACCTTTATTAATATCGGCTTGGCGTGTAGAATCTCCCTTTCGTTTCAATTCACTATAATAATAGGAAGTCTCTCCTAGATGATGGAGTACCATTAAATCTTCTTTTTCAGAATATTTATTTGTAGAATCCGTAAGGTATTTGAACTGATACGCCACTTTCAAATTCGTTTGAGCAAATGCTAAAATAAAGCCCAATAATGTGGATAATGTGATGATTTTCTTCATACAATTAATAATTAACGCTTCAAAGTAAAGGCTTTTTTATAAAACCAACAAATATTTTTTCATTTTAATCATTCGGATAATGGCAAAGCAGAAAATACTATTTTCCACAACACAAAATTTAGTTTTCCTCTTGTGGAAATTTATTGCCTATCTATAAGGGATTTTATTCCGTAA
>JAUNHO010000132.1:2885-4065 GCA_030523905.1 Bergeyella zoohelcum | reverse complement strand
AGGAAAGCAAAAATTCATAAAAAATGAGGAAAATCTGAATCCTAATCAAAAATTTATCAGAAATCAGGCACTTATTCAGTTGGAAGAAAATACCGAGCGTTTGTCTTTCAATTCTAAACATAAAGAGGTGCAGTGGGAGCTGTATGATGAGCTTTTGGTGAGAACTTTCCAGAGAATAAAGGCTTCAAAATTGTATCAAACTTATATGCAAAACGAAGATTTATCCTTTGAGGAAGACCAAAAATTCATAGGGAAAATATTCTTGCGTTATGTGGCAGAAAATGATGATTTTCTTTCGTATATAGAGGAAAAAGAGCTAGGCTGGGTAGATGATATTCATATATCTAACTCTATGGTACAGAAGACTATAGGAGCAATGAAAGCTGATGAACCTACGCATACACTCATCAAAATGATAAAAGATGATGAGCATAAATCTTTTGCCAAAAAACTTCTTTGGGAGAGTGTGAGAAACTGGGAACTGAACGAGAATAAGATAAAAGACAGGCTGGAAAATTGGGATTTGGATAGAATTTCCTTGATGGATAAAACCATTCTCATTGCTGGGATTGCCGAGCTGGATAATTTCCCTGCTACGCCTACCAAAATCATCATCAATGAATATGTGGAAATTGCCAAAGATTTTTCTTCGGAAAAGGCAAATATGTTTATCAATGGTATTCTAGACCGATATTCAAAGGATATTAATAGAGTGAATTAACAATAATAAATGACATTAAATATGAAAAATAAATGGTTAGTAATGGCAGTAGTGGCTTTGGTTTTTACTGCTTGTGAAAAGAAAAACGAAACGCCAGATGCCTTGCAAGACACATCGGCTCTTACCGAAGTAGCAGAATCTGCTGATAATCAGGTGGAAGCATTGCAATCTCAAACAATTCAAGAAGACCCTAATGCGGCTTTAATTGCTCAAGCGAAAAGCAAACCGCTTACTAATGTGGCACTTTCTGAAAGTCATTGGGATTTCAAAGATGTGAAAAAAGGAGAGTCTGTGGAGCATATTTATGAGATTACCAATACGGGCGAAAATCCGCTTATTATCTCCGAAGTGAAACCTGCGTGTGGCTGTACTGCTCCTGATTTTACAAGAGAACCGATAATGCCAGGTAAGAAAGGGAAAATTACTTTGAAGTTTGATTCTTCAAATTTTGATGGGCTT
>JAUNHO010000132.1:0-2875 GCA_030523905.1 Bergeyella zoohelcum | reverse complement strand
GCCAATTTTACTGACCTTTACAGCGAATGTGGTTCAATAATTTAATTGATATAAAAAAAATAAAACAATGATTACAATATTTTTACAAGCCGCAGGAGGAGAATCTATGCTTCCTACTTTATTGATGTTCGGTGGGCTTTTCGCATTTATGTACTTCGTAATGATTCGCCCACAGATGAGAAAACAAAAGCAGGAACAAAACTTCCAAAATTCATTAAAAGTAGGGCAGAGGGTAGTAACCACCTCGGGAATGCACGGAAGAATAGCCCAAATTCAGGAAGATGGCGTGATAATAGAAACGCTTTCAGGTAAGTTGAAATTTGAAAAAGCAGCCGTTTCCAGAGAATTTACTGCGGCTAGATTCCCTGAAAAGGAAGAAGAAAAGAAATAGAAAAAAGCAGTATATAAAACAAAACCACCTCATAAAAGGTGGTTTTTATTGTTAATGGCTTTCATATTTCTCGTCCATTTTGAAGGTTTCCATAAATTTCGTGGTATAGTTACCAGCCACAAAATCAGGGTCTTCCATCAATTGTCTATGGAACGGAATGGTAGTTTTTATTCCCTCAATATAGAATTCTTCTAATGCTCGTTTCATTTTTGAAATTGCCTCTTCACGCGTTTGTGCCGTGGTGATGAGTTTTGCAATCATAGAATCATAGTTAGATGGAATGGTATAACCAGAATACACATGGGTATCTACTCTTATTCCGTGTCCGCCAGGGATATTTAGCCTAGTGATTTTACCAGGGCTTGGTCGGAAATCATTATAAGGGTCTTCCGCATTGATTCTACATTCTATGGAATGAAGTTTTGGGAAATGATTAACCCCAGAAATCGGAGTACCAGATGCCAACATAATCTGCTCTCTAATCAAGTCATAATCAATCACTTGCTCCGTAATAGGGTGCTCCACTTGGATACGAGTATTCATCTCCATAAAGTAGAAATTTCTGTGTTTATCTACCAAAAATTCTATGGTACCTACTCCTTCATAACCAATGAATTCAGCAGCTTTCACGGCAGCTTCACCCATTTTTTCACGCAGTTCAGGTGTCATAAACGGAGATGGAGTTTCCTCTACCAGTTTTTGGTTTCTTCTCTGTACAGAGCAATCTCTTTCGGATAAATGACAGGCTTTACCATACTGATCTCCAGCGATTTGTATTTCTATATGGCGTGGTTCTTCTATCAGTTTTTCCATATACATACCGCCATTTCCGAAGGCTGCTACGGCTTCTTGTATTGCAGATTCCCAGTGGTCTTTTAGGTCTTCGGCTTTCCATACTGCTCTCATACCTTTACCACCACCACCAGCGGTAGCTTTTATCATTACAGGATAGCCTATTTCTTCGGCTATTTTTGCTGCTTCTTCATAAGAGGAAATCAGACCATCAGAACCTGGAACACAAGGCACACCTGCCGCTTTCATAGTAGCTTTAGCGTTGGCTTTATCTCCCATTTTTTCTATTTGCTCAGGAGTAGCACCTATGAATTTAATTCCATTTTTTTGACAAATTCTTGAAAAATTAGCATTCTCCGACAAGAATCCATAACCTGGGTGTATAGCATCTGCATTGGTGATTTCTGCGGCAGAAATGATATTCGGTATTCTAAGATATGAATCTTTACTCATCGCAGGACCTATGCAGACCGCCTCATCAGCAAAGCGTACATGGAGGCTATCTTTATCCGCTGTGGAATATACCGCTACGGTTTTTATACCCATTTCTTTACAAGTACGAAGGATACGCATTGCAATCTCACCACGATTGGCGATTAGTATTTTCTTGAACATTGTTTTAGATTTAGAAGTTAGATAATTTGTGAAATAATCTTTTTAACCCAATGTAAAACACTGATTAAGAAGGGTCTACAAGGAATAGCGGTTGGTCGTATTCTACTGGTGTAGCATCATCTACAAGTACTTTCACTATCTTACCAGAAACTTCAGATTCTATTTGGTTGAAGAGTTTCATCGCCTCTATCACGCATACTACTTTACCTTCGTTTACGGCATCTCCCACATTCACAAATGGGTCTTTATCAGGAGATGGTTTGCGGTAGAAAGTTCCTATCATAGGAGATTTTATGGTGATGTATTTGCTATCATCGGCAGAGGTATTGTCTTCTGTTTTCTCTACATTTGCTACTGATGGAGTGGTAGAGATAGCCTGTGGAGTAGCGGCTGTATGTACTACCTGCTGAGGAATAAAATTAATGCCTTCTGCTCCTGCCAAAGGTGTTTTGATGGTGATTTCAAAATCCTTTGTTTTGTATTTTACTTCTGAAACTTCCGCTTTGGAAACAAATTTAATAAGGTTTTGTATGTCTTTAATATCCATAACTTTGATTTTACTTTAATGTTTGAAAATTTTTCAAATATACAAAAAAACAATAAAAAACCACCCAAAAATAAAAAATTGAGTGGTTTTTTTATAGGTGCGAAGTTACCAACTAATTTTAGGTTATACCACTAAACTAGTTTTCTTCTGCTGTCTCTACTTCTTTTTCTAGTACTACTTTACCTCTGTAGTATAGTTTTCCTTCGTGCCAATGTGCTCTGTGGTATAGGTGCAATTCACCTGTTGTAGCATCTTTTGCTAATTGAGGAACTACTGCCTTGTAGTGAGTTCTTCTCTTGTCTCTTCTCGTGCTTGATTGTCTTCTCTTTGGATGTGCCATTTCTAATAATTTTTTATTTGATGAGTGATGAGAAAACTATTACATCATCTCATCTATTGAAACTATTTATTTTAATTGTTATTTTTCAACTTTTTCAAAATCTCCCACCTTGGGTCTATCTCAGTGGAATCCTCTTCGTTCTCGTCTTCTAAATTTTCATTTAGTGCTTTGGGGCTGTATTGTTCCAATA
>JAUNHO010000131.1:893-4073 GCA_030523905.1 Bergeyella zoohelcum | reverse complement strand
CCGGCAAATGTCGGATTATTTTTTTATACTAACGCTAAAAAAGTAAAAATATGGCATATGTAACCAAAGAAGGCTTGGATAAAATGAAAGCCGAGCTAGAACAACTAGAAACAATAGAAAGACCAAAAGTAACCCAGCAAATCGCGGAGGCAAGAGATAAAGGAGACCTCTCTGAAAACGCCGAGTACGATGCAGCAAAGGAAGCACAGGGGCTTTTGGAAATGAAAATATCAAAGCTAAAAGATGCAATTGCGACCTCTAAAGTCATCGATGAATCTCAGCTAGATACCTCCAAAGTAGCCATCTTGATGACCGTGAGATTACTCAACAATGCTACGAAGAAAGAGCAAGTTTTCAAGCTAGTTCCAGACAACGAAAGCGATTTGAAAACAGGGAAAATCTCCGTGAATACCCCAATTGCCAAAGGTCTTCTAGGTAAAGCGGTGGGCGAGACGGCAGACATTACCCTTCCGAATGGTAATAAATTATCTTTTGAGGTTTTAGAAATTACTTTGTAATAGAGGTATAAAGCGAAAAGAGTTTAATCCCTAAACATTAAAGACGATGAGTTCTGTATTTACGAAAATAGTTAATGGTGAGATTCCTGCTTTCAAGGTAGCGGAAGATGAGAATTTCCTAGCGTTTTTAGATGTAATGCCTTTGGTAAAGGGGCATACGCTCGTTATTCCTAAAAAAGAAACCGACCTTATTTTTGATATAGAAACAGAGGAGTATAAAGAACTCTGGGCGTTCGCACAGCAGGTTGCTAAGAAACTAAGACAGGCTATTCCTTGCAAGAGAGTGGGCGTTGCCGTAGTCGGTTTAGAGGTGCCACACGCTCATATTCATTTGGTTCCGCTTAATTCTATTGGCGACCTTAATTTTGAAAACCCAAGACTGGAACTTTCCGCAGAGGAATACCGAGAAATACAACAGAAAATAGTAGAGGCGTAGTTTCGGCTTTTGCTTAATCAATCATAATATATTATATAGTATATGAACCCAAACCAATGTTCTTTCTGTGGTAGAAAGAGAAACGAAGTTCAGATGCTCGTATCTGGGCAGAACGGATTTATTTGCGAACATTGTATAGAACAAGCCCATTCTTATGTGAAAGATAATGTACGAAACAACGGCGGCGAGTCTCTTTTTGATTTTGAAAATCTGAAAAAACCAAAGGAGATAAAAGCCTTTTTAGATGAGTATGTTATTGGGCAAGACCAAGCCAAAAAGCAACTATCCATAGCGGTTTATAATCATTATAAAAGATTGCTACACTCCCAGCAACAAGACAAAGAGGTAGAGATAGAGAAATCTAATATCATAATGATAGGCGAGACTGGGACAGGGAAGACACTCCTTGCGAAAACCATTGCAAGAGAACTAGATGTGCCGTTTTGTATCGTAGATGCTACTATCCTTACCGAGGCTGGTTATGTGGGCGAAGATGTGGAAAGCATACTTTCTCGTCTCTTGATGGTGGCCGATTATAATGTAGAAAAGGCAGAGCGAGGGATAGTCTTTATAGATGAAATAGATAAAATCGCAAGAAAATCAGACAACCCAAGCCTCACGAGAGATGTCTCTGGGGAGGGCGTTCAGCAGGGGCTTTTGAAACTTTTGGAGGGTAGTATAGTGAATGTCCCGCCACAAGGAGGAAGAAAGCACCCAGACCAAAAATACATACAGGTCAATACGCAGAATATCCTATTCATCGCTGGTGGAGCGTTTGATGGAATCAAAGAAATCATAGAGAGAAGGCTGAATAAACAGGCGATAGGTTTCAGTTCCGAAAAACTAAATGAGAAAGAGGATAATGATAATCTATTAAGCCAAATTAATGCGATAGACCTTAGGAAATTCGGTTTGATTCCAGAGCTTTTAGGGCGTTTCCCTATCGTTACGCATTTGGATTCTCTTACCAAGGAAACTATGATTCGCATAATGAAAGAGCCTAAAAATTCAATAATTAATCAATTTGTTGAACTTTTTGCAATAGATGGCACGAAACTTGTAGTGGAAGATTCAGCCATTGAAAAAATCGTAGAAGAAACAATGGAAAAAGGTCTAGGAGCCAGAGGTTTAAGAGGAACAACCGAGAAAGTTTTGGAAGATTATATGTTCAATATCGGTGAAGAAAAAGAGATTATTCTTACGAAAGAAAATATTTTATTGTAATTTTTTTCATTCGTGAAACCTTTATAAATAGGTAAAAGATAATATAAATAATCTTGATAGAAAAAAATCTTTGTCCTTTGGTATAAAATAAGTACCTTTGCAAAATATTTAGGATCGATTAAATAGAAAATAAAAAAAATCAAAATAATGAGAAAAAGTTTATTGACTTTAGGAGCATTAGTGGTCGCTATGTCGGCTAATGCTCAGTTTATTCAAAATGTAGGGGATGGAGCATCTGTTACTATTCAGACTAACTCACTATTATACAATGGTGGTGGTGTGAAGGTAGTAGGTACTGGTGTTGTGAAAAATTCTGGAAATGTAATGATAGTGGGAGGTGCTACTTCTAAGTATTCTACCGTGACTACTGCAGGTGCGGATAAAACTGATGGAGGAAATTTTATCTTAGTAATGACTGATACAACTTCAGGTAATTACAGATATGGTCAGTTGTATATTGAAGGATTGACACAGGATAGAATTACTGGTATCGTAGATAAGCAATACAAAGATGATACTCACGGTACTTATCAGCAAATGGCTTTACCTTTCTATCAGAAAAAGTTTTCTGAACTAAATGATGAATTTGGAAAAACTTTTTCCAATACTAGATGGACACAAGATGAAATTCTTGTAAATAATAATAAAGCAGTAAGAGCAGACCATTTTACAAGTTTATCTACTCAAACTACAGCTGATGCTACTAGTACAGTAGCAGGTAGAAATGCTAATACAGCCTATTATATGATAGGTGCTAAAGGTTTAGATTTATCTACTGTGAAAACTATTAAAGGTGTACCATATGCAGAAGGGATAACAGAAACTTTGCAAGATGCAGGTAAAGATATTAATTTTGCAGGTGGTTACGCAAGGAATGTTTATAAGGAAAGATATAGAACATACCTTCAAGATCAGTTTGCAGCTACTGCTTGGGCTGGTGATTATGGTAGAAATATTTACCAATTTGGTAATCCATTCTTGACTAACTTAGAGTTGTCTTAC
>JAUNHO010000131.1:0-883 GCA_030523905.1 Bergeyella zoohelcum | reverse complement strand
AGCTATTCCTACTATTCAAGCAGTAAGGGTAGCACCTGTAGGAGTTGTTTCAACAGCAAAAGGTGGTACTACTTCTACATCAGCTACATATATTACCTATACTAGTACTGGTGTAGCTGCAGGAGATGTTACATCTATCATCAAACCAATGCAGACTTTTGTATTGAAGTTAAATAGCAATGATTCTGCACAAACATTAAGTTTAGATGGATTGAGAAGATTCGCTTATTCAGCAGCAGCTTCATCTAATAGAACCGTAACAGGACATATCGTTACAGCTTCATCTTCTGCTAAGGTTGTAGCTCAGGCAAAAACTTTATCTAAATCAGCTGCGTCTGTTTCTTCATCTTCTTCAGTGAAGCAACTAGGTGTAATAGCATTAGATGCAGAGGGTAACGAACTAGGTAGAACCTACTATGTGGTATATGCTGATGCAGTTACTGGTAAGCCAGAGGAATATACTACGCAGGTAAGAACAGAGAGTGCATATATTCATACAGCAGAGGAATCTGTAAGTGGTGGTGCTGATACAGCTGCTAATGATAAAATGTACATCAATGAGGCTAATGAGAAAGATTTCAAAGGTAAGAAAATTGACTTGGTATTGAATGGAGATGTAAAAGCCTTGAAATTTGAAATCAGAGAAAATGTAGCTTTGTTGGAAGAAGGTCAAAAAGCACTTACAAGTGGAGAATCTTTCTATATCAAAAATGGTAATGATGTAGTTGAACTTGCACAAGGTGGAAAACTAAATGTAGCATCACAAGAGTTAGGTTTATTCTATGGTCGTACAGTAAATGAAACACTTGCTACAGAGACTATAAACAAAGTAGCTTCTACTACATCGGTAGTATATAATCCTTCAAATACTTCTTATGAAGTG
>JAUNHO010000130.1 GCA_030523905.1 Bergeyella zoohelcum | reverse complement strand
CGAAATTTTAGTTAATACAACCTAATATATAAAATGAAAATACTTGCAAATGATGGCATCTCAAAATCTGGTGCTGATAAACTAAAAAATGCAGGAATAGAGCTTTTAGAACACCGAGTAGCACAAGAGCAACTAGAAAATTTCATCAATGATAATAATGTAGAGGGGCTTTTGGTGAGAAGTGCTACCAAAGTAAGAAAAGAACTGATAGATGCCTGCCCTACCCTAAAAATAATAGGGCGTGGTGGCGTAGGAATGGATAATATAGATGTAGAGTATGCTAAAAATAAGGGTATAAAGGTAATTAATACCCCAAATGCGTCCTCTCGCTCGGTGGCAGAGATGGTATTTGCTCACTTTTTTTCCTTGACAAGATTTCTTCACGAGAGTAATAGAATGATGCCATTGGAGGGTGATAAGAATTTTAATCTATTGAAAAAAAATTACGCCAATGCCGTAGAACTTTCGGGTAAAACACTGGGAATCATTGGTTTTGGAAATATCGG
Organism: Bergeyella zoohelcum; assembly: GCA_030523905.1. Taxonomy (GTDB): domain Bacteria; phylum Bacteroidota; class Bacteroidia; order Flavobacteriales; family Weeksellaceae; genus JAUNHO01. The sequence continues at coordinate 3,598 of JAUNHO010000130.1, read as the reverse complement.
AAAAGAGGTTGCAAAAATTGGCATCGGTCTAGGAATGAAAATTATCCCTGTTACTAAAACGCCTAGAACAGAAACGATTAGTCTCTCTTTCTACAATGGGCAAAGCATTGATTTTGAGGTAGAAACCACCGATGATTTAGATAAAATGCTTTCCAAGGCAGATTTCATCAGTATCAATACACCGAAAACTGAAAATTATATTTTGGACGAGATAGAATTTGAACAAATGAAAGATGGGGTTTTCATTGTTAATACAGCACGAGGAGGCGTTCTAAATGAGCAATCTCTCCTTGATTTTATAGACAATGGCAAGATAGCGGGTGCGGCACTAGATGTTTTTGAGAACGAACCACAGCCAAATCTTTCGGTATTAATGAATTCTTCCTTATCTTTGTCCCCACACTTGGGAGGTAATACCCTTGATGCCCAAGAAAAAATCAGCACCGAACTAGCGGAGCAAATCATTAATTTTATAGAGAAAACACAGTAATATATGCCTGTTTTTAAACCTTTTAGAGGAATAAGACCCAATGATGATTATCTAGATTGCTTTCCTACACAATCCCTTGAAGGCTTGTCTCATAAGGAACTTTCAAAAAAAGCACAGCAAGACGATTCTTATGTGCAGATGATTAAGCCTTATATCCTAAGTAAAGCCAAAGATGTGGATAGAAATCTGCGTAAAGTGAGAAATAATTTTGAAACACTTTATAATGATAAAAAACTGGTGCAAGACCCAACGGCCTACTATCTATACGAGCAAATTCACCCTAATAAATCCGTATTTCGTGGGCTTTTAGGTTTGGTATCTGTGGAGGATTTCTGGAACGGAAAAATAAAACGCCACGAGAGTACCATTCCGCAAAAGAAGGAAAAACTGGCACATTATTTTGAAAAAGTCAATGTACAGGCAAACCCCGTTTTACTCACCTACCCTTCTACTCCAAAGGTAGAACTACTGATGAACCACGAGGAAAAAAATATCCCAATTCTCAATTATGATGATAGCCAAGGCATCAAACATAAAATATGGAGAATAGATAATCGCCTGAAAATGCAGCAGTTAAAGGAAGCGTTGGAAAATGTGGAAAAATTCTACATCGCCGATGGACATCATAGAATGGGTTCCGTAGCACTGAATGCCAAAAAACAAAAAGAAAAAAACAAAAAACATACTGGTAATGAGGGATATAACTATGTTTTCAGTTTTATAGTTTCTAATCAGTCCATCAAAATTCACGATTATAATAGACTCTTGAAGGACTTGGGTGGGCTTTCCGAAGAGGAGTTTTTGGAGCAGCTAAAACATTCTTTCAACATTCACGAAAAAAATGATACGCCCTACCTACCATCGCAGAAATTTCATATTTCTATGTATCTCGGCAAGAAGTTTTATTCGCTTCACATCAAACACGAACTTCGTTCTAATGAGATGAGTCCCAATTATTTAGACCATCATTTTTTGGACAAACTAGTGTTTAGAGATATATTAAAAATGGAAAATACAGATAGTTCTGATAAAATCAATTATCTGAAAGGGACTTCAACCATAGAAGGGATACACCGCCTAAAAGAAAAGGTAGATAAAGAGGATTTTGTGGCTGGGTTTGGTATCTACCCAGTGAGTTTCAATGAGATGATAAAAATCTCTGATAATAAAATAAGTATGCCTCCTAAATGCACCTATATAGAGCCAAAACTTATAACGGCACTGGTGCTTTATGATATGAAATGGTAAAATAAAAATGCTCATCTGAATTGTAAAGATGAGCATTTTTTTGTGATTATAAAGTTTCTTTTAACCAAGAGAAAAATTCTCTTTGCCATACCAAGGCATTATGCGGATTGAGTACCCAGTGATTTTCATTCGGATAGTATAAAAATTTGGATTTCAAGCCTTTAAGTCTTGCAGTTTGAAACGCCTGATTGCCCTGTTCGTAAGGCACACGGAAATCCAGACCGCCTTGTATAATCATTATCGGCGAAGTCCAGTTTTGGGCATAATTACTCGGATTAAATTCCGTATAAGCCTTTGGTAGCGGGGTTTCCCAAGGTGAGCCTACATCCCAGTTTGCAAAAAATAGTTCCTCGGTCGTTCCGTACCAAGATTTCATATCATAAAGCCCATTATGAGCAATGAAAGTTTTGAACCTATTTTGATGAATACCCGCCAACATATAGACGCTATACCCACCATAGCTAGCCCCCACAGCCCCCATTCTATCGGTATCTACATAAGGTAAAGTCTTGGCATAATCCGCAGCAGAGAGATAATCTTTCATTGGTTGCCCTCCCCAGTCTTTGGAAATCGCCTCATTCCATTCTGTACCCCAGCCAGGCATACCACGGCGGTTTGGTGCCACTACTATATAGCCTTGTGCTGCCATCAATGCGAAGTTCCAACGAAGGCTAAAAAACTGGGTGACAGCAGATTGTGGCCCACCTTGACAATACAATAAGGTAGGATATTTTTTATTAGGGTCAAAATTTGGCGGATAAATAAACCAAACTCCCATCTCCTTTCCATCGGTGGTTTTTACCATTTTCAATTCCGATTGCGAAGGTGAAATTTTGGCATAATTTTCCTTATTTATTTCGGTGGTTTGGTTCATTTCACCGCTTTTCAGATTCACAGAAAACACATCAGCATTATGATTAAAATCATTTCTTGTAACCCAAATCGTATTTTTATTTTGAGCTAAAATATCATTAACATCAAAATTACCTTTGGTAATTTGGCTAACTTTTTTATCCGAAAGTTGAACAGAAAATAGTTGCTTGGTCGCCTTCATTGCCGTAGTGAAATAAATGATTTTAGAATCTGTACTCCACGCCACATCTCCCGTAATGCTTTCGTCCCATTTTTCGGTAAGGTTTTTCTTCGTTTTGGTCTTCCAATCTATGATTTTAATGTCATTTTTATCCGCTTCATAGCCATCATTTTTCATAGAAGTGTAAAGCAAATATTTCCCATCTGGGCTGAAAATAGGGGTTTTATCATAACCTTTATTCTCCTCGGTAAGGTTCTCCGTTTGCCCTGTGGAAAGGCTATACGCGAAAATATCCGTATTGGTAGAAACCACATAATCTTTCCCAGATTTTGGTTTTACCACATATAATAATTGAGTAGAATCTGGACTCCAAACGAAGTCTTCCGCACCACCAAACGGACGCTGTGGCGAGTCCCAAGCTTTGCCTTCAAGTAAGTCTTTCTCCACGGAATCCGAGAGATTTACAATGAAAATATGGTTGTACTTTCCCTCGTTCCAGCTATCCCAATGCCTATGGTTAAGGTCGGTATAAATCTGTGCCGTAGAGTTGGGCGTGTCATTGTATTTTTCTTTACCATAAATGGTTTCTATTTGCACTTCTCTACTAAATGCTATTTTTTTACCATCAGGTGATATTTTTATGTCGTTAGCATTATCAATTTTATAAAATTCAGCCCAAGTTTTTCCTGCGTCTTTTGAAATGAAAATCGTTCCATTTTCAGAAGCGTAAAGTCCGTTTTTATCCCACTGAATTAAAGATTTTTTACCGATATTAAAGGCTTCTGTTTTCCCTGAAAAAAGATGAAGAAAATATTTTTTAGCTTCTG
>JAUNHO010000129.1:2660-4117 GCA_030523905.1 Bergeyella zoohelcum | reverse complement strand
TATAAATACCAGATTTTAATTGGCTGATATTCAGTTCTTCATTCTCGTTTGATGAAGCGGTAAGGCTGAAAGATTTTACCAATTTCCCTGAAATATCGTAGATGGAAATTACGCCATTGTTTGCATTGCTGTATTTCAGTTTTAGTACGCCTTTTGCAGGGTTTTCTAGTACTTGGAAATTCATTTTGTTATCCGTTACATCATTCACCGAAAGCGTACTACAATCTATTTCCTTCACAAATGGCGAAGAAGAAGCCCACTCGTAGCATTTATTTTCGGTAATGTTTGTAATATCTGCCGTTTGGGTTCTGCCTTGTACGCCGTTGTTTTCTCCATTTCTGAATAAGAAATTCACCGAAGCCGAATTAGGAAACGAGTATTGATACCAGCCTGTGTTATTGGTATCTGCGGTCATTGCTACGGGATTTGCCCAGTTGGCATCAGGGATTTGTCCGCTTGGCTGTACTCCCCAATAGTGAATATAAGGCAATGCCCAATTGCTTCCAGCAGGTTTGAATTTGATGACGATATTTTTAGTCGTCATTGTAGTGAAAGTAAAGGTTCTTTCTATCACGCCAGAACTCAAGCCTTCATTATCAAACGCGGCAGCCTTGATGGTAGTGTCTGAATTAATCGTAATTCCGCCATTATAAATAGGAGAACTAGCCGTAGGCTCTGTGCCATCTGTGGTGTATCTGATGACTGGTGCTACACCGCTATCATCGGTACTACTAAGGCTGATGGTCTTGCTTTCACCAGTGATGTAAGTGCCAGTAGGAGCCGTCAGATTGATGCTAGGCGGAGTATTCACGGCGGTTTTTGTCCAAACAGCATAGTTGTTTCCAGAAGTAGCTAAAACCCAATCGCTACCCGAAGGCGACCAATCGTATGGACCTATTTTCATTGCCAAAACAGGTGCTTCACCATATCTTTTACTGATGTAAGCCCCATAAACGCCCACTTGTGCTTTATCTATCGTGATATGGCTATGGGCATCTATTCCAGTGGCTTTTCTTATGGAAGTCAGTTTATTAATGACATTGGCATAAGAGCTATAAATTCTCGTTGTACCATCTTTGGAGTATGTACCACCATAGTAATGCGGTGCGAAAACACTCGGAATGCCAGGGTGGGTAAGGATATACGCATAAGCCACAGGGATATTATTATTCAAAAATGCCGATGGCTGAGAGAAAGTATCGTGATTATCTACGAAAGTTACCGCTTTTTCTGCAAATCCGTATTGTCCTGATAATCCTGCCATAGAACCAGCCCAGTTGAGATTAGCATAATTATTAGAAGGGCTATTTTGGATAATGCCTGAAAGATTGTAGTAGAGTGTAAAATCAAACGCCCCTGAAATATTCGCTCCTGAAGAATAGGTGCCATTAATCCAGTTTTTTAGGTTTTCCACATTGCCGTCCCAGTATTCTCCCACGGAGTAGTAAGGCTGGCTA
>JAUNHO010000129.1:0-2650 GCA_030523905.1 Bergeyella zoohelcum | reverse complement strand
ATACATTCCGAAATATTGCGGAGCAAAACCTTTGGCTACATCCCATCTCCAACCTTTGAATCCAAGGTCTTTCAGTTTTTGTAGATATTCTTTATAGCCATTTTGTACAATGAGATTCGTATGGTCTATATCTCTTGACCCGCCAAATCCATCGCCAGTATCCGTAGTACCAGAAGGGCGGCAGCCTACGCCTTGCGTTCCGTTATCATAGGCGGCTGTGGCCTCATCATTGATTACGATGGTCTCGCAGCCCCAGTCAGGATTTTTGAAACTCGTCCAGTCCGTATTACTACTTCTATGGTTTGCCACTACATCAGCAATAGGGTAGATGCCTTTTGAGTTGAGGTTGGTCAGCATTTTTTTCAGTTGTGCCTCCGTTCCCCAGCTGGTTTGTGAAAAATTGAAAAGCTCGGTAGGGAAGTAGCCCACGCCCCCAGTAGAGGCACTTGCAGGAGGTAGCCAAATCATATCAAATCCATTAGCCTTCAAAACACCAGCACGAGAGTTGTAAAATTCATAAAAGCCTCCCTCATTGGTGATTCTGCTTTGGTTTTGCTCGTCCCAGCCGAAAGAATGGAACATAATATCGTCCAAATAATCTTGTGCCTTTACCGATGTTAGAGCCATCAGAGTGGTAACTGCTATCAATGTTTTTTTCATTATAGTAATAATTGTATTTCAAAGGGTAAAGATAAAATGATTTTAGGAATAAAAAAACAAGATTTTAATCATATTTTGAAAACTTAAATCAATGAAAAATAAATCTTTACCTTTTTGTAGGGAAAAACTCTTTTGAAATAAGGCTGAAAATATCAAAAAAAATCATTAATTTTACATTTCAAAAATAGGTGAAATGGCGAAAAATCCAGAGTTGGTGATGTTCTATAATGTGGAAAATCTTTTTCCGCCAGATACCGATATTCGTGATAGGCATAATCCTGCTTTTTCAGGTCTTAAACGCTGGAATACAGACAGGTATAAACATAAAATAAAAAATATTTCCCAAGTTTTTTATTGGGTAGAAGAGCGGTATAGCTCACTGCCTTTTCTTATTGGTCTATGCGAAATTCAGGGGCGAAAACCTTTACAGGATTTAATCACGGAAAGCCCACTGAATGGGCGGTACGAAGCCGTGCATTACGATAGTCTAGATGAGCGTGGCGTAGATGTGGCTTTGCTTTATGATAGGACAAAGGTGGAGGTGCTACACTCGGAGCCATTTCGGTATTTTTTCAAAATTGGCAATACCGAAAACCTTGATACTACGCGAGATGTACTCTATTGCAGACTGAAATATTTGGGCAATCCGCTGAATGTTTTTGTCCTGCATTTGCCCTCTAAAAGGGAAAACGATATTAATAAACCCAAGCGTGAGCATATCCTTAAAGATATAAAAAAACGAGCAGAAAAAATAATCAACGAAACCAATGAACCCGTCCTACTGATGGGCGATTTCAATGTAATAATGGCGATGAAAGATTGTTTTTCAATCCGTTTTATGAGGTCTATAAAAACCGCCAATATTCTACTTTTCATCAGAAAAATGGCTTGTTGTTTGACCAGATTTTGCTCACTTCTAATCTGTTGAAAAAGACGGATATACTGGATTTCAACAAAGCAAAAGTCTTCACTCACCCTAAAATGTCTAGCTGGGATAAATCTTTCAAAGGAAGACCTTTCAGAACCTATGCTGGGACGCGGTATTTGGGTGGTTTCAGCGACCATTATCCTGTTTTGGTCAAATTTAATTTCAACTAAAAGTATAAAAAATAAATTAAAAGTATAATATTAAAACTAAAAGTTATGGAATTGCAAAAGTATTTGGATTCAACCTATTTGAAAACGCCTGAACAATCTGGGCTAAGTGTAGAAGAAACACTAAAAGTAGTAAAAGATTTAACAGACGAAGCTATTGATAATCAGATTTTCGCGGTGATGATTCGCCCTGATTATGTGAAGGAAATAAAGACCTACCTCGCCGATAAAAATACAGATGTAAAAGTAGGCACGGTGATTGGCTTTCACGAGGGGACTTATTCCGTAGAAGAAAAATTGGCAGAGGCAAAAAAAGCGATAGAAGATGGAGTAGATGAGCTGGATTTCGTGATTAATTTTGAGGAATATAAAAAAGGAAATTTATCTTTGGTAGAAAAAGAAGTGGTAGAATGTACCAAATTTTGCCTTGATAATCAGAAAATTGCAAAATGGATAATAGAAATCGCTGCCCTTACCGACGAGCAAATTGCGGATATTACCAAAAAAATTGCCACTTGGGTTACAGCCAATTTTGAAGGCAAGGAATCTATGGTTTTCGTGAAATCTTCTACTGGGTTTTACAAGACCGAAGGCGGAAAGCCCAATGGTGCCACTTTTGAGGGAATAAAAATAATGAAAGACCACGCTGGGAAACTTCCTGTAAAAGCCGCTGGTGGTGTGCGTACCCCTGCCGATGCTGAGAAAATGATAAAAGAATTTGGCGTTACCCGAATAGGAACTTCCTCCGCGAAGGCACTTCTACAAAACGAAGATACCAAAGGCGGTTATTAATTAAGACAAAAAATCTCTCAAATTTGGGAGATTTTTTTGTTTGTAATAAAGAAAAATGATATATTTGAAGACTCAATACAATCAAAAAAAATTAAAATTATGA
>JAUNHO010000128.1 GCA_030523905.1 Bergeyella zoohelcum | reverse complement strand
AATAAAAGCGACCTTGAACTATTTAGTTAAAGCGAGAAAATATACAAAAGCAGTCTTCCACTATTTAACCGAGAGCAGAAAATATAAAAAGTGGGGCTTTCACTATTTAGTGGAAGTAAGAAAATATAAAAAAGCGACCTTTCACTAAATAGTGAAAACCTTAAAATAAATAAAGCAATTTTTTAATTATAGTAAAAACAAAAAAATGGAAAATTTAGACCAATATACAAAAGAAAAAGTAACTATAGATATTCTAAAAGCCAATGTGTTTTCTATTGTGGTAGCGTTTTTGGCAATATTTATTTTTGCTGTTCCGTTTTTTATTATTTGGGGCTTTGATTCTAAAATGATTATCATTAGAAACATCTTTCAATCTACTCCTTTGGTTTTAATTGCTATGATGTTTAGTGTGATTTTGGGTATAATTTTGCACGAAATTATACACGGAATTTTTTTCGTTATTTTTGCTAAAAATGGTTTTAGCTCTATCAAATTTGGAGTTTTATGGGAAATGCTCACGCCCTATTGCCATTGCAAAGAACCTCTGAAAATAAAGCAATATATTATCGGCGTTATTATGCCTTCCATTATTTTAGGTTTTATTCCTGCTGTGCTGAGTTTGTTTTTTGGGAGTATATATTTACTTTTTTTCGGGATTTTTTTCATTATGGTTGCCGCTGGAGATTTTATGATAATCCTCTCTTTGCGTAAATATCATAAGGAAGATTTTGTACAAGACCACCCTTCGGAAGTTGGTTGTTGGGTTTTTATAAATAATAATAAGTCATAAATATGTATTATAGAAAAAGATATAATACTTAAAATAAAAGATTTGATTAATATAATTGAGATAATAAACAATAAATTAACTATAATATCCTTTTTAAGGGACATTGGCTGATATGAACAATTATAAAAACATATATTTTATAGGGATTGGGGGCATCGGTATGAGTGCCTTGGCGAGGTATTTTAAGTCCATTGGTAAAAATGTTTTGGGCTATGATAAAACGCCTACTAAACTCACCGAAAAACTCCTGCAAGAGGGCTTCAATATCTCATTTGAAGACCAAATAGACGATGAGATTCTCTCCCTTGAAAAAGAAAATACCTTGGTGGTTTTTACCCCAGCGATTAAGCAGTTGGGGATTTTAGATTACTTTCAAAATCAAAGGTTTCAGGTGCTGAAACGAGCGAAAGTCTTGGGATTAATTACCGAAAATACCAATTGCATCGCCGTAGCAGGAACACACGGAAAAACCACCACTTCCACGCTGGTGGCTCATCTTTGCAAGGTGGCAGATTTGCCATTTTCTTGCTTTTTGGGTGGGATTTCGGAGAATTTTAGTTCCAATTTCTTGTTTAATGGTAATGAATATTCTGTCTTGGAGGCCGATGAATACGATAGAAGTTTCCTGAATCTTTCGCCAAACTGGGCAATTATTACCTCCAATGATGCCGACCATCTGGACATCTACGGCGATGTGAAGACCATAGAGCAAGGCTTTAATGAATTTGCAAATTTAGTCCCTGAAACTAGGCAACTTTTCGTGAGAAAAGGCATTGATATTGGTAGAAATGCCCAAACCTATGCCGTGAATGAAGTGGCAGATTTCTACTCGGATAACCTGCGAATGGAGGGCGATAAAATCTTCTTTGATTTCCACAAAGGCGATGAGGTGGTGAAGGATTTCGTTTGGGAAATACCTGGGATTCACAATGTGGAAAACGCCACGGCGGCCATTGCTTTGCTCCATACTTTGGGCATAGATTTTGATACGCTAAAACGCGGGATTACAAGTTTCAAAGGCATCAAAAGGCGTTATACCAAGCATATTTTCCCCAATGGAAAGATTTATATAGACGATTATGCCCATCACCCAACGGAGATTAATGCCGTGCTGGGGTCGGTGCGAACTTTCTACCCTGATAAGAAAATATTGGTGGCGTTTCAGCCGCATTTGTTCAGCCGTACGAGAGATTTTGCCGATGGATTTGCCCAGAGTTTGGCACAAGCGGACGAACTTTTGTTGTTGGATATTTACCCAGCAAGAGAATTGCAAGAAAATTTTCAGGGAATTACTTCCGAATGGTTGCTAGAAAAAGTAAATTTGCAGTCCAAAAAAGTGGTAAGCCTTCAAACGGCTTTTTCGGAGATAAAAAATAGCGATTTTGATATTCTTTTGACCATCGGAGCAGGGAATATTGATACGCTGTATGACCCTATTGTAGAGTGGTTGGGAGAATAATAGAGAAGAAAAATGAAAAAAAAGTGGAGAATACTTAAAATATTGATAACGCTGGTGGCTCTGGGCTTCTTGCTCAATTTCTCATTGGGGCGTTTTAATAATGCTCCTATGGATAGCATTAGCGTCAATATGCTTTATCCAGAGGGTGAGGAAAAGGTTTATTTCATCAGTGAAAAAGACATTGCTGATATTGTGAAAAAATCCAATCCTACGCATAAGATTGGCGATATTAGTATCTCTGATATGGAGCAGAAAATAGACCATCTTCCTGCCGTAGATAGTGCCAATGTGTATCTCAATCTCAATGGCGATTTGAAACTAGATATACAGCAGAAAATCCCAGCGTTTAGGTTGAAAAAAGGCGAAAAAGATTTCTATGTGGATAAAAAAGGCGAGGAGTTTCCTACCTATAAAAGCTATTCGCACCAGACGATGCTCGTTACAGGAAATGTGAAAAAAGAGGAGTATGCAGAGGTCATTAGCCTGATAGACAAGATTAAAAAAGATGATTTTAGTAGGAAATATTTTATAGGAATTTCCAAAACAGGAAATAATTATTTTCTGGTAACCAGTCAGGGAGATTTCAATGTAGAGCTAGGCGATTTGAACCAAATAGAACTCAAACTGAAAGGTTTCAAGGCGTTTGTAGAAAAGCATTTGGTTTATCAAGAGCCAAATAAATACGAGAAGATTTCTTTAAAATTTAATAACCAAATAGTAGCAACGCTCAATCCTAATTTAATAAATAAGAAGATAAGGACTAATTAAAAAAAACAAATCAATAGAAAAAATGCAACATCAGGAGTATTCGGTAGGTTTAGATATAGGGACAACTAAGATTGTGGCAATCGTTGGTCGTCGCAATTCGCACGGGAAAATAGAGATAATGGGAGCAGGCAAGGCGAGAAGTCTTGGCGTACATAATGGCATTGTGAAAAACATAGAGCAGACCATTGCCTCTATAAAAACCGCCGTAGAACAAGCACAGAAAAGTGCAGGTGTGGTGGTGGAAAAAGTAACCGTGGGTATTGCAGGGAAGCACATTCGCTCCATTCAGCACTCGGATTATATAATGAGGGAAAAACCCGAGCAAATCATTACCGAAGAAGATATAGAGTTACTGAAAATTCAAGCCAAAAAAATTGCAATTCTACCTGGTGAAGAGATTATCCATGTGCTTCCACAGGAATACAAAATAGATGCCGAGGGCGAAATCTATGAGCCTATCGGTATGCACGGCAAAAGATTGGAGGCAAATTTCCATGTGGTAGTAGGGCAGATGGCAAGTATCAAAAACATCGTAAGATGCGTAAAAGAAGCAGGTTTGGAGATGGAGGCTCTTACCCTAGAACCATTGGCATCAGCAGAGGCAGTGCTATCCAACGAGGAGCGTGAAGCGGGTGTTGCCATAGTGGATATAGGTGGTGGTACTACGGATATTGCAGTTTTCAAGGATAATATCATTCGTCATACTTGCGTTATTCCGTATGGCGGAGGGATTATCACGAGCGACATCAAGGAGGGCTGTGCTATTATTGAAAAATACGCCGAGAGACTGAAAGTGAATTTCGGTTCTGCCGTTCCAGATGCCGAGCCAGAAGGGACTTATATTACCATTCCAGGTATTCAAGGTCGTCCTGATAAAGAGATTTCAGTGAAGACTTTGGCTCAAATCATTAATGCAAGGGTGGAGGAAATTCTACAATTAGTCAATACCGAACTAAAATCTTATGGGGCATTTGAACCAAAGAAAAAACTCATCGCAGGGATTGTCCTTACTGGTGGTGGTTCTAATCTGAAAAATATTCGCCAGCTAGCCAACTATATCACAGGTTTTGATTGCCGTTTAGGTTTCGCTAATGAATATATTTCTAATGATAAAAATGATATCTTAAAAGGTCCAGAATATGCCACTGCAATAGGTCTCCTAATGGAAGG
>JAUNHO010000127.1 GCA_030523905.1 Bergeyella zoohelcum | reverse complement strand
TGAAGTAGAGAGCAATGTAATCCCTATTTTGCTTCACCAAAATACGCCTATGCCCTACCTGCGAGACAAGAGTCTCTATATAGGCATTGCAATGCGAAAAAAGGACTGGCAATACCAAAGTAACTACGCTATTATAGAGGTTCCATCGCGGATTATGGGGCGTTTCGTCTTGCTTCCATCTGAAAACGGAGAGCAAAATGTAATGCTTTTAGAAGATGTAATTATAGCCAATCTACCGCATATTTTTTCCTATTTTGGTTATGATGATTTTGAGGCTCATTGTTTCAAAATTACCAAAGATGCAGAGTTTGATTTGGATAATGACATCAAAACCACTCTCGCTGAAAAAATACAAAAAGCCGTAAAAACCAGAAGAAAAGGCAAACCTACTCGCTTCGTTTTTGATAAAGAGATGGATAAAGCCTTGCTAGAATTTCTAATAAAAAAACTAAACCTTACAGCCAAAGATAGCATTATACCAGGGCATAAAATCCATAATTTCAAACATTTTATGGACTTTCCAGATGTATTTCCAAAACAAAAAAAAACGATTGAGAGAAGCCAATTTTCACACCCTTATTTCACTGAAAACAAAAGGGTTACAGATATTGTACTTCAAAAAGATGTACTTCTCACTTTCCCCTATCACACCTATACCCCTGTGATAGACCTACTTCGTGAGGCCGCTATGGACCCCGATGTAAAGACCATTCAGCTTACCGTTTATCGTCTCGCGTCTAATTCCAAAATAGTGAATGCCCTCATCAATGCCGCAAGAAATGGCAAAGAAGTAACCGTAATGGTGGAACTCCGTGCGAGGTTTGATGAAGAAAATAACCTAAAATGGAAAGAACGCCTAGAACTAGAAGGCATAAAGGTTTTGGTAGGAATCCCAAATAAAAAAGTACACGCCAAGCTCTGTGTTATCAAAAAACGAGTGAATAACAAGACCCTACAATATGGCTTCATCAGTACGGGGAATTTCAACGAAAAAACGGCGAAAGTCTATGGGGATAATCTCCTAATGACCAGCAACCGAAACATTATTGCGGACATCAATAGAGTTTTTAACCTATTCAAAAAACCAAAACAAAACCCAGAAATAGCTCTAAAAGATTGCAAAAATCTATTGGTTTGTCCTAAATTTATGCGTGAAAAAATAGAATGGCATATTGATAGAGAAATCAGTGAAGCAAAGGCTGGAAGAAAGGCAGAAATGATAGTGAAAATCAACTCTTTAAGCGATAAAGAAATGATAAAAAAACTCTACGAAGCCGCCGAAGCAGGTGTGGAAATCAAGATGATAGTAAGAGGAATTTTCTGTGCAGTGAATCAAAAAAACTTCAAAAAACCTATCAAAGCCATCAGTATTGTAGATGAATATTTAGAGCATTCTCGTGTGATGTATTTCTACAATAAAGGTGAGGAAAATATCTATATTTCTTCCGCCGACTGGATGACCAGAAACCTTGACCATCGCGTAGAAGCCGCCGTGCCAATTACAGATAAAACTTTGAAAAAAGAACTATTGGATTTGCTTCATATTCAGCTGAAAGACAATGTAAAAGCAAGAATATTAGACGAAAAACTAAAAAACAAATATGTGAAAAATAAGGGCGAAAAAGACTTCCGCTCACAAATAGAAATTTATAACTATCTTAAAAATAAAACTTACAAATAATGGTATTAGCAGCAATAGATATAGGAAGTAATGCAGCGAGATTGCTCATCAATGAAGTGAAAATCAACAAAAAAGGCGAAGCAGAATTCACCAAACTTAATCTCCTTCGGATACCGCTTCGGCTAGGGATAGATGTTTTCAAATACGGAAAAATCCGAGAAAAAAGAACGGAAATGGTCATCAGTTCTATGAAAATCTTTTCCGACCTTATGAATATCTATGGCGTAAAACACTACCGTGCCTGTGCCACTAGTGCAATGCGTGATGCCAAAAATGGCAATGAAATAAGAGAGATAGTAAAGGAAACTTCTGGAATTGAAATAGAAATCATTTCGGGTGATGAAGAGGCTGGTTTGGTCTTTGAAAATCACATTGCAGAGACCCTAGATAAAGATTTTGAGTACCTCTATATAGATGTAGGCGGTGGCTCTACGGAACTCACTTTCTTTGAAAACAACAATGTAAAATACAAAAAATCTTTCAATATCGGAACCATTCGCCTAATGAATAATCTGGTGGAAGAACATCATTGGGACGAGCTAAAAGCCTGTATAAAAAACCATATAAAACCTGAAAAACCACTAATGGGAATAGGCTCTGGGGGGAACATCAATAAGATTTTTTCTATGAGTAAAACCAAGGAAGGCAAACCGATGTCCCACACAATGCTAAAAAACTTTCTGAAAGAATTATCGGTTCTATCGGTAGATGAACGAATGTCTAAATACAAACTCCGAGAAGACCGAGCCGATGTACTGGTTCCCGCACTTGAAATATTTAATAAGGTGATGAACTGGGCGGATATTTCAAAAATATTTGTACCAAAAATCTCCGTAGCCGATGGGCTAATCCGCAAACTTTATGAAGATATTAGTAAGAAAAAATAAGTAAATAAAAAACCTTTGCCTATCAATTTAAGCAAAGGTTTTATTGTATCAAAATGAAAAACTTTATTAATCAAAAATATAATTAATAACTACACTTGCTACTTGTTGGGATTTTTTAGCTTCATATTCTGCCATCAGCCCTGGATATGTATTAGAAATTCCCAAATCATATCTTCCACTGATTTCTAATTTTCGCTTATAACTAAAGCCTACACCTGCACCAATAGCAAAGTTGAAAAATGCTGCTTTACCATTTATTTTTCCGTTACCTTCTATTGTATAACCTGGATTGTAGATATTACTAAGTTTTTGGTTAATCAAAAAATTAAACCTCGGACCTATCAATCCGAAAAACTCAGATTCTGCCTCAGAGAAATACCCTTTAAAGTATATAGGCACACTGATATAGTTATTAGCATACATAGCATTATAGCCATTTTTTCCCTTAGCTGTTTTATCCTTACCAGATTCCCCAGCTCCATAATAAACCACCTCTGGCTGAATGTAAAACTGGTCATAAGAATCTATCGGAATCAAAGCTGTAACCCCAGCTTGGAAAGTATGTCTAGGACCAGATGGATTATGTGCATTTCTTACTCTAGAATAGTCATACCCACCTATTATCCCAAATCTTGTGTTATTAAAATCTACCTGCCCACTCACGGACATAGAAGCCATAAGCACAGCACTTAAAATAAGTTTTTTCATTTTTATGTGTGTTTTAATTTTTTATCCTAAAACTTTAGCAATAGTAGCCCCTATATCTGCTGGAGAATCTACTACATTGATTCCATTCTCTCTCATAATTGCCATTTTAGCCTGTGCAGTATCTTCCGCACCACCTACGATAGCCCCAGCGTGTCCCATTGTTCTACCTTTTGGAGCCGTTTGCCCAGCGATAAAGCCTACTACTGGTTTTTTAGAACCACTTTGCTTGTACCATCTTGCAGCTTCTGCCTCCAAAGAACCACCGATTTCTCCAATCATTACTACTGCATCTGTCTCTGGGTCATTGATGAACAATTCCAAAGCCTCCTTAGTAGTAGTACCAATGATAGGGTCTCCACCGATACCAATAGCCGTAGAAACACCATAACCTGCTCTTACCACTTGGTCAGCTGCTTCATAAGTCAAAGTACCAGATTTTGAAACGATACCTACTCTACCTTTTTTGAAAACAAAACCTGGCATAATACCGATTTTTGCCTCCTCGGAAGTGATGATACCTGGGCAGTTCGGACCGATTAATCTGCAATCTCTATCTGCGATGTAAGCCTTCACTCTTACCATATCAGCCACTGGGATACCCTCTGTAATACAAACAATTACCTTGATACCTGCATCTGCTGCCTCCATTACTGCATCTGCTGCGAATGCTGGTGGTACAAAAATAATACTTACATTAGCACCTGCTTTCTCTACCGCTTCTGCCACAGTATTGAATACTGGCTTACCAAGATGCTCTGTGCCACCTTTACCTGGTGTAACGCCACCTACTACATTCGTTCCATATTCAATCATTTGACTTGCGTGGAAAGTTCCCTCGTTACCTGTGAATCCTTGTACGATTACCTTAGAATCTTTGTTAACTAATACTGACATATCTTCTTTTGTTTTTTATCCTTTCGGAGTTAAATTTTTATTAGATTAAATTTTGACAAAAATAATCATTATTATTTTAATTTTCTATTTTTTGAACAGAAAATTTGCACTTTTTTTCTCTTAT
>JAUNHO010000126.1 GCA_030523905.1 Bergeyella zoohelcum | reverse complement strand
TTGATGGGCTTTTCGGTACGCATCGTTTCTTGGCTTCTGTCTTTGGCTCTACGCTTTATTCTATTTTTACGGCTACGCTAGAAATAATGGCTATTTTGGTACTGGTTTCAGTGCTGGTGTTTTTTATCCGTAGGAATATTTATGGGATTAAAAGACTGAATATGAAAGAATTAAAAGGCTGGGCGAAAGATGATGCTTACTGGATTTTAGCAATAGAATTTGCCCTAATGATAGCCTTTTTCCTAATGAATTCCTCCGATTTTTTGTTGCAAAAACAAGGCATTTATCATCATTATGGTTATTTCCCAGTGAGTGAAATGCTTTTCGTTCCTATTATGGATTGGTTTTCGTTTGGCGGTTCATTTTTGGTTTTCGTAGAACGCTCGGCGTGGTGGTTTCACTTCGTGGGAGTTTTATTTTTTATGAATTACCTCTATTATTCCAAGCATTTGCATATCATTTTTGCCTTTCCGAATACTTGGTTTGCCAATCTGAATAATAAAGGTCAGTTTAACAATTTGGAATCTGTAACCAATGAAATCAAACTGATGATGAACCCTAATGCAGACCCATATGCCACACCACCAGAAGGGCAAAATCCACCAGCAAAATTTGGTGCAGAAGATGTATTTGATTTAAACCAAGTTCAGCTTCTCAATGCCTATACTTGTACCGAATGTGGGCGATGTACAGCGGTTTGCCCAGCGAATATTACAGGGAAGAAATTATCTCCGCGAAAAATAATGATGGCAACCCGAGACCGATTGGAAGAGGTAGGGCGGAACATTAATAAAAACGGAAAATTCGTAGATGATGGCAAGAAGTTGCTAGATGATTATATTTCTCGTGAGGAGCTTTGGGCTTGTACCACTTGCAACGCCTGTGTGGAGGCTTGTCCAGTACTGATAGACCCTCTTTCCATTATTTTTGAGATGAGAAGATTTCTGGTAATGGAGCAATCTGCTGCACCGCAAGAACTCAATATGATGATGACGAATATAGAGAACAACGCCGCCCCGTGGCAGTATAATCAGGCTGATAGATTGAACTGGGCAACCGAATAAAATCCTTCCAAATTTGAGGATATTTTAATGATTTTTCATTTTTTACTTTTTAATATTACAAAAAATGCAAATAAAAACAATGGCAGAATATGCCACAGAAGGTAAAATGCCCGAAGTCTTGTTTTGGGTGGGCTGTGCAGGTAGTTTTGATGACCGAGCAAAGAAAATAACCCGTGCTTTCTGTGAAATTCTCAATAAAATAGGCGTGGAATTTGCCGTGCTAGGGCAGGAGGAATCTTGTACTGGCGACCCTGCTAAACGCTCTGGTAATGAGTTCGTTTTCCAGATGATGGCTCTCACAAATATAGAAATTTTGAATGCCTATGAGGTAAAGAAAATCGTAACGGCGTGTCCGCATTGTTTCAATACCATTAAGAATGAATATCCTAGTTTGGGCGGAAATTATGAAGTTCTGCACCATACTCAGTTTTTGAAACAACTGATGAATGAAGGGCGTTTGAGGATAGAAGGAGGAAAATTTGAGGGCAAAAAAATCACTTTTCACGACCCTTGTTATCTCGGTAGAGCCAACGATGAGTACGAAGCACCAAGAGATTTGCTGAAAAAATTAGATGCCGAGTTGGTAGAAATGAAGCGTTGTAAGTCCAATGGACTTTGCTGTGGGGCAGGTGGAGCACAGATGTTTAAGGAGTCAGAAAAAGGAAAAAAAGACATCAACATAGAGCGTACGGAGGAAGCCCTGAAAGAAGCTCCTGCGATAATTGCCACTGGTTGCCCATTTTGTAATACAATGATGACCGATGGCGTGAAGCATTTCCACAAGGAGAATAGCGTCCAAGTGAAAGACATCGTAGAACTGATACAGGAAGCGGAAGCATTATAACTATTTTTTTGAATTTTTATAAAAGCCAATTTCCGTTGTATTATTTTTTTAAGAATCTGAATAATTATCGTTACCTTTGTGAAATTATCAAAATAAAATCATCTGAATCAATGAAAATACAGGAAAGCGAAATCATAGAAACGAATGATTATAGAGTACTGATTTACCCTGCCTCTCGTCCTTTTACAGCAAAGGAAAGTAAGGCAATTACCGAAAAACTTTTTGATTTTTTATCATCGTGGGCAGCACACGGTAAGCCCTTGTCTTCGTCTTTCAAGATAGATAAAAATCAGTTTATAGTCATCACCGTAGATGAGGAAAAAGAGGTAGCTTCTGGCTGTTCCATAGATGCTTTGGGGCAGGTAATGAGAGCGATAGACACGGAGTTTCAGTTGGGATTATTTGATAGAATGAAAGCCTGTTTCCTAGAAAACGGCGAGGTGAAAACGATGAAATTAGCAGATTTCCGCAATGCTGTGAAATCAGGAGAACTTTCACGAGAAATAGAGGTTTTTGATTTTTCTAAATCTACCTATGTTGCCTATCTTTCAGAATTTTTATTGCCTCTTTCCAGAAGCTGGGCCGGGGTTTATTTAGGTTAAAAAAAACTAATTCATTTATTTGAAAAACAGAGTGTTGTATTTTTCAGATATTCTAAAAAAATACCTTGCCAATGACAGACTTTGGGTACTGGGAAGTATGCTGTTTTCCAAGGTTTCTTTTTTCGTGGTGAGTATTTTTGCCGCTAGAATGCTTTCAAAATCCGAACTCGGAATGGTGGTTTCGGTGGTGAATTATATGGCATTTTTTACGCCGTTTTTGGGTGGTGGAGCCTATCAAGGTCTGCTAAAATTCGGTAGTGCTATGCAAGATGAGAAAGACTTGCGAGATTTGGGTAGATATTCTTTCAGCTACGGATTTTGGGCTAATTTTTTAGTTAATCTGTTAATGCTTATAGTGGCGATTTTGTTTTTTTATAGCGAAATCTCTATTCTATGGCTTGTTTTGTTGTTTTCTCTTCGGTTTTTAGGATTGTATTTTATAGAAATCATAAAAGCGAAAGAGAGGGCATCGTTTAGGAATAAAAAATTCGCATTAGTAGAGTGGGTGCATAGTGCTTCGTTTTTGCTTATGTCGCTCATATTCATTTATTTATGGGGACTTTGGGGCTATGTTTTTGCTCTTTGTGTGTCTCCGTTTTCCGTTTTGTTGCTTAGGATAGATAGAAGTTATTTCCGCCTAAAACCATCGTCTGTAATGGCATTTGATGAACGCCGTTTTTGGCGATTTAGTCTATCCACATCGTTGGCGTATTTGGTGCAAGAATTTCAATTTTTGATAGATGTATTTCTGGTAGGCATATTCTTTTCAAGTGATGAAGTGGCTGAATACAAAACCATTTCGCTCATTCCGTTGAATTTATTATTTCTGGCTCGGGTGTTCATCGCCACGGATTATCCTATGCTTTGTAAAAACAATGCAAGTGCTTCATTTTTAAGGGGATATGTAATACGGTATATGCTATTGTTTGTACCAATGTCATTGGTTTTATTGGCTTTGGGAATTTATTTTGCAGATGAAATAATGCGTATTTTCGGTAAAGACTACGAAAACCAAACGCTATTTTCTATTTTTATGGGATCGGCGGTATTTGGGTTATTATTCAGGATTCCGTTTTCTAATTTATTATTCGCGATTGAAAAAACGAAAACTCATCTCATTATTTCATCAGTTTCAGCATTTATTTTGATGTTAATGATAAGTATATCAGTGAGATATGAAGCTATTGAGATGGTGGCAATGTGCAGTTTGCTCTCTATGGCACTATCGGGAGGTTTGTATGCAATATTTTTTTATAGGTATCGCTAAAATCACTATTTTTGTGGAATGAAATACCTTAAATTTTTCCTTTTTATCATTTTATTCTTTTCGTGTAGAGGAAATGATGATGATGTACAGAAAATAGATCAAGTACTGAAAATCTATGTAACCAATTCGGCTGGTGAGGACTTGCTCAATACCGCTGTTGCAGGGGCTTATTATTCCGTAGGTTTGGTAGATTTAGATGCTGTAAGAGATAGAGTATCAGTGAGTTCTATCTTGAAAACTGATTTGGAAAATACTAAATATTTGGAATATATTGCTGGGGCAACGCGTACGCTACAAAGTGGCGGAACGGATACCTACAAAATCTACAAATCTACCCTTGCGATACAATACCGAAAGGAATCCACGGGGGAGCCGAATGAAGATATTTTGGAGATTTATTACGAATGGACTCCGCAATTATTTCAGTTAAAAACAATAAATCTCAATGGAGTTTCAGTTTTTGAAAAAGCGGAAAATCAGGAGAATCGTATCCGTATTGTGAAATAAAAAATCGTAAATTTGCACGGATT